>JAUNPJ010000029.1:0-18598 GCA_030536755.1 Eubacteriales bacterium
GCACCTTTTAAGAGAATTTATCAGACTGACACAAAAACAATTCAGCCTTTTGAAGTATATCCTGCAGCGTGGAAAATTTTCTACATAGTAATGATATTTCTCCTGATATTCCTTTTTCTGTTCTATCTCAGAAAATATTGCACGACTGGAAAGTTGATAAAAAATACTGCAATATCAATTGCATACTCAGAGATATTTGACACCTGCAAAAAAGAACTGAACATCAAAAAAACGGTCCAGCTTACAGAGCTTTCTTTACAATGTTCGCCATTTACAATAGGTATCTTCCAACCGACGATTGTTTTGACAAAACAAATGTCAAATATGGACTTATACTATATTCTGAAGCATGAATTGTACCATATCAAAATGTTAGATACGTTATGGCAGCTTATCGCAAGATTGGCAATATTATTTCATTTTTATAATCCTTTTGTTTATCTGTTTTTCTATGAATTTGGAAAAGTATGTGAATTACATTGTGATGAGAAGGTCTTGGAAACGGAAAACCCTATCCAGAGAAAATATTATGGTAATCTATTGTTTAAACAAGCATGCGGTAATCATGATAAGTTCGTTTTTTCATCCCGTGCTTTTTCCCTACAAAATAAAAAAATACTAAAGGAGAGAATTATTATGTGTAAAAAACCTGTGTATTTCAAAAAATTATTTACTCTTATAACAGCAACCTGCATCTGTTTATCATCAGCAGTACCTGTATTTGCCTATACCCCTCCAACAGAAGTATATATCAGTAATGCTTCCGATTCTTTTTCTGATGCAGACGATGAAGTATGGTTTACCACAGATACAGAAATATTAGCCAGTACAGACGAACATCATTTTTCTTCCACAGATGAGTATTTCATAGATCAAAACGGAAATATATCATCCATATTGAATAATCATGCTCAGGTACAGCCACGCTCCTGCAGTCATACTTTTCAGACCGTCCAATACAAACAACACATCAAAAACAACAGCGGCGGATGTACAGTAAAAGTATATAGTGCCAAACAATGTACCAAATGTGGCTATATCATTAAAGGTTCTCTTATATCGCAAACCTCTTATCCCCAATGTCCACATTAATTGAGCTGTTTTAGAAAGAATCATCACTTAAACTTTTAAGTATAAGCTGAATCGAATTTATATCATTTTTAAGTAATATTTTATTATTTATAATCTGACGGCCACACGAATTCGTGTGGCCGCCAAATTTTTTATGATTCATTTTTTATTTTTCCTCCTCATTCAGCTTGTTATAAAAATACTGAATGATGTCTTTTCTTTTGATAATCCCAATAAATTTATCCTGGTCATCGACCACAGGCACAAAATTTTGGTTCATGGCACGGTTGATCAGTTCCTCCATGTCCGTCTCCACATAAACCGGCTTATAATCATTGCGGCGTTTCAGACTTCTGATACTTACCTTCTCTGTCTCCTTGATGTTTTCCAATCTCAGATTCTTCAGTCCCCACAGCACATCGCCCTCGGTGATTGTTCCGCGGTAATTGCCCTCTCTGTCAATGATGGGAACGCAGGAGTATCTGTGATGCTCCATTTTCTCCATCACCTGACGAATGGTATCGTCAGAGTAAATATAAGCCACGTCACTTTTCGGTGTAATAAAAAATAAAATATTCATCGTAAAACTCCTTTTTGATTTATCGATTCTTTCTTCGTTTCTTACTCCAGTAAATCAGCAGAATCAGATAAATAACCACTCCCACACCCGATAATGCAATTCCCGCAATTTTATGAGGCATCTCGTAAGTCAGGCTGACCTGATGCGCACCGGACGGAATCTCAATGCCGCACAGACCACTGTTGATGCTGTACAGCTTTGTCTCTTTTCCATCGATCACTGCTGTCCATCCCTCACTGTACAGCAGCGGTACACAAAGCATTTGCCGTCGATCAGACGAATTGTTTACCTCTGCCGCATATGTATTCTCTGCGTAAGTCACATTCGTCACTTCACTGTTTTGCAGTTTCTTGTAAGCTGCATTATCGGATTCGCAATTGTTCACACGAATGTCCTTTACCGTCACGCGCTCGGTCTGCGTGCTGACATCCAATCGGAGATTCGTGATATCACCAGGCACCAGGTACGTCCAGGAAGACTTTTTCGGACTTACTTTGAAAATATAAATCTTATCCTGACTAAACTGTGTATCGCCTTCGGTCTGATAGTAAAGCGCCATATCAACTTTCTCATCGACATCCAGTTCAACCGTGATCGTGTGAACTGCTCCTTCTTTGAACGTGGACTGCACGTTTTCGATTGTAATAAAAGGATCGCCAGCCATCTCCGACATGGTGATTCCGTCACTGCTCTTCTTTATTTTGCAGTCGGAAGCCTGCACTTTTTTCTTCAAAAGAGAACGCTCTGTCCCCTCCTCTTTGGAAGTCCGGTGGTAAACTGCCTCACTTCTTTCATCTGTAAAATAAAATCCATGCAGCAGTGCAAGCGTTCTGTCTGTCTCAGACATTTTCTCCAACTCGCTCTGATCCCATACATTTTCATAGAGATAACCGAATGGAAGCGCATTCTCATTTTCATAGATGACCTTGCCGTCCAGCGACGCATCTTCACTCCACACAGCATTGCCGTTTCTGTCAGCCATGCCGATTTTTTTGTAATTCTGCGCTGATACCGTATTGTCCGGATTCGCCAGCAGATATTTCATGCCGAGAAGCGAATTCAGGATAAAATTATCATTGTCAAACAATACAAAATTGTCGCTGACACCTTCTGCACCGAACATTTCTTTGATTTCCACCAGTTCCTTCGGGTTCGTCGTCAGATAGCCGGACAAGCCTGCGTATCCCTGCACCAGCGAATCATTTTCCGAAGCAGACTCGTATGTCTTCGCCACACGGTAGAGAGAATTGTCCTTCTCTTTCAATGCTTCATATACTTCTCTCGTTCCATCCTGATAATATTGCGCCACAACCTGCTCTCTCGTCGGATTCTCGCGGAAGTTGATGCATGGATAATTTGCAATCAACAGTTCCCCGCAGAGTACAACTGTCAACAGTACCGGAATCACGCGATCGAACCCGGCATATTTTCCTCTCGACATCATCAAAAGAGAAAATACCAGTAAAAACGCTGCAAAAATCAGCAGATATTCGATTTTCAATTCAAAGTATCCTTCCTTCTGTCCATAGAACAGAAGCGCATAAGAAAATGTCATCACTGCCAGACTTACCGCCACTGCAATGCGCACACGCAGCCGGTTCTCTTCTGTGAGAAACAATTTTACAAACATGCCGACGGCGAGAGCCTCCAGCATACAGAGAATAAAGCTCCATCTCTGTACTGCCCCATTCATGGTAAATAATTTTCCCGTAAAAGGCAGAATCAATGCAACGATGGAAAGCGCCGTCAAAAACAGTGTTTTCAGCCTCATCCCTTTCTTCATCAGAAGATACGGCAGCGCAATGAAAAACAGACTGCTCGTAAACAGCATTGCCATCTCATAATAATTTCCCGCACCGGAATACTTGTCCGCAATGCCCATCGTGTTATTGGAGAACATTCTCGCCAGAAAGCCAAACAGCCATTTCGCACTTACCGGGTGAAACAGATAATTTGGGTTGTTCATGTTTACTGCGCCGACTCTGGTGCTTGCCTGAAAAATATTCCAGGTCGGAATCAGACACACGCCGCCGATACAAATTCCAAGAATCCCCATTCCGGCCAGACCAAATATTTTCACCGGAATTCTCTTCCATCGGTGCTGAAAGCAAAGCCAAATCACCACATACATCGCCCCGAGAATGCCGCTCATATACAGGAAATAGTAATTCGTAAACAGCATCAGTGTGATCCACAAAATCAACAGCCAGTTTCTGGATGTTTCCTCATCATCCACAAACAGATGCACCAGATACAGGAAAACGGTAAACATCATGATTGATGTACAAAAACCGTAGTGCTGTCCCCACAGCATCACATAGCTGGAAAACGTCCACAGCAGCGCAGCCGTAAAAGCGCCCCATTTGTGGTGGATCCATCGGTAAAACAGCTTGTAGCCAACGATGCTGATCACCAACAGCTTGATGTACGTTGCCAACAGCACAGACCATGGAATCAAACGTTCCGGCAGCAATACAACCAGCAGATTAATCGGATTCAAATACTGAAAAACATAGGAGGACATATCCATGCCAAACCCTACATTCAGAAAATAATCTTCGTATCCCTTTCCATGAAATACCTGCGAGAACAGACAGTACAGCGGATAATTGATATCAAACGTGTCTGCCCCCATATCGGTATAAAAGTACGCATACTCACCGAGAATGAAACGGATAAACAAAAGTCCGAACATCCCGCTGGTGATCAGAAACAGCCACAGAAAAGGATTCGTAAAAAACTGTTTTGCCTTATTTTTCATATCCATTCTCCTCGAAATTCAGCCGCTCCTCCTCCACAACAAGAGGTCGGTCGAGCACTCGCGTATTGATACTCAGCACATACTCGCCGAGAAATCCGATAAAGAATAACTGCAGTGCTCCCAGGAAAAATACGCCGATCAGCATCGGTGCCACACCTGCAGAAAAACGGTCCCAGTAGAGCAGCTTGAGAACGAGATAAATGAGGCCTGCCAGAAAGCTGCAGCCCGCCACAAAAAATCCCACAAACGTTGCCAGACGCATCACTACTTTAGAATAAGAAGTAATACCGATCATCGCATAATCGTACAGACTGTAAAAATTGTTTTTGCTCTTTCCTGCACGGCGTTTCGGCTGTGTATATTCAATCGTCTTGTAATCAAATCCCAATTCTGCGATAATGCCGCGAAGATACGGAAGCGGATCGTGAAGATCGCGCACAACATCCACAAATTTTTTATCATACAGACCAAAACCAGTAAACTGCTCAATGTGATCGATATCTGTAATCTTGTTGATCAGCTTATAATAGCAGGAGCGGATCCAGTACATGAGTTTTCGCTCCTTGCTGGCACTCTTGACTCCGATTACAATCTTATGTCCCTTCTCCCACTCGCGCACAAATTTTACAATCATATCAACCGGATCCTGGAAATCTGCGCACATGCGGATGACACAATCCCCGTAGGCCTGCTTCATGCCGTACACCGGCGAGCGTGCCTGCCCGAAATTTTTTGCATTAAAAATAGCCTTAATTTTTTTGTTTTCCCTGCAAAGACTGCGAAGAAGCACCTGGGTATTGTCTTTCGAATGATTGTCAATAAATAAAATCTCGTAATCATATTCGGGCAAATCCCGCTCCATCACTTCTATGACAGCCTGCGACAGAGGAACCACGTTAGCTTCCTCATTATAGGTGGGAATGACCACCGATATCTTTTTTTTCTTCATTTTTTCTCCAATCTTTGTCTCAAAGAGTCTGTATCCATTGGATTGTCTCTTCGATTCCTCTCTCAAACGTATATTCCGGTTGAAATCCCGTATCGGCACAGAGATTTTCCGTGTCGGCACAAAGATTCATTACCGGATTGGGAGGATACGGTCTTGCACCGATTCCAGCCTCTTTCGCACCGGTCAGACGTGCCATGTCCTCAATATATGTATAAAGCGGTCTTGCCTGTCCGCTTCCCACACAGTAGACAGAGCCATCTTTTCCTCTTTCTCCGATCAGATAGTAGGCAAGCCCGGCATCTTTGCTGTACAGGTAATCCCATCTCTGCTGCGCCGGTGTGAATGCCGTCGGCTCTCCCCGCAGCATTTTGCGAAGACCGGAAGCCACCATCGTCGTCTCTTTTTCATAAATTCCATAGACGCTGAAAATCCGCGGCCAGATCCACTCCATACCGAGTTCTCTGCAAAGCATTTTCGAGAGCAGTCCTGCTGCCAGCTTGGCCGCCCCATACGGCGTTGTCGGGTTGGCAGCAGCATCCGGACCGATTTTTTCCAAGTCCAAAGGCCCATACTCTGCCTGAGAGCCCGCTCCGATAAACCGGCGGCAGCCCAGCTTATGAGCCGCTTTCACAGCTTCGAGCGTATAAGCAATGTTTTTGCTCTGCAATTCTGTGCTTTTGTTGCGGTTCTCCCCTGTGTTTCCCCAGGCAATGTGGTAAAACGTATCACATGTTTCAGGAATCAACGACGGCAGACGATCTATGCGCTCCAGATCACAGTCAATCAGATGAATCTTTGGTGAAGAAAGAATTCTTCCCAGTTTAGGTGAATCTTTCCTGACCACACAATACAGCTCGATGTCTTTTTCCAGACATTTTTCAATCAGCGCCGCACCGATCATACTGGTGGCGCCTGTGATGACAATGCGTTTCATACGTCACCCCTTTTCATATAAAGGAATATACATGTTTTCCTTCAATTCTTCTCTTGACAGGAACGGGTACATATCTTCCAGAGAGGCAGATACCATTCTTCCGTCTTCCAGTTTTCTCGAAGCCAGCTTCGGTTCCGTCTTTTGGTATTTCGTCACAAAAATCTCGCAGATCACCGCTCCCGGCATCGCAAGAGCCTGACGAATCGTATCGCCAAGCTTTTCAGAATCATGACAGCACAGATACGGAAAGCCATAAGCCGGTCCGAGTTTGGAAAGATCCGGAAAACTCAGATCGCCGCTCTCTGCACCGACACCGACCAATGGTTCCCCAAAATAACTCTGCTGCGTCTGACGAATGGAGTGATACCCCTGATTGTTGATGACAAACAGCTTCACAGGCAGGCGATTTTGGTAAATCGTCTGCAGCTCCTGCAAATTCATCTGCAGGCTTCCCTCTCCCGTCACACACACGACAGACTGATTGCCGGAGGCAATGCAGACTCCGGTCGCCGCCGGAAGGCAAAAGCCCATGGAAGCGGTGTTTGCATTCGTGATAAAACGCTGTCCGCGCTTGACCCAAAACGCCTGACTTCCGGCCACACGGGAGGTTCCCACGCTGACCACCAGCCTGTCTCCTTCCTTCATGGCTTTTGACAATTCGTTATAAAATGCATAAATATTGGTACAGTTTTCTTCGATTGTTTTGTAATGCTCCTGTGTCACGACCGGATAGTTCTCTTTCCAGATGCGGCACTGCTGTTTCCATTCCTCTCCTTGGAACAATGGATGTTCCGGGGAAGCTCCACGCCGCTTTGCCTCGGTCAGCAGCTTCTGAATAAATTCCCCTGCATCCCCGACCACCGGAAGGCTCACATGAAGACTTGGCTTTTTTAATTCATTTTCATCGATATCATTCAAAATCGTATAGGCAGCTCTTGCCCAGCTCTCGTACTGAAAACCGGTCTGAAAAAATCCCTGGCGGCTTCCGATGGAAAGCAGGAGATCGCTGTTTTGCAATGCAAAATTTCCGGCACGATTGCCCGTCCCGCCATTTCTTCCGACATAGAGCGGATGATCCGATTCGATGGCATCGATGCTGCTCATGCCGGTCACGACCGGAACACCAAGCACTTCTGCCAGTTCATGGAACTCTTTTGATGCTCCCGCTAAGCGCACGCCATTTCCCGGAAACAGCACCGGGCGGCTGCTTTCTGCAATTCGATCCAGAACCTGATTCACCGTTTCCTGCGAAATCACCGGCGGAATTTCTTCCGGATTTTCAGACGGATCATACGCACTCAGTTCGTCCGTCTCTACAAAAGCCCCCTGCACATCTAGCGGAATATCGAGCCACACCGGTCCCGGACGGCCATGAACAGCCAGATAGAGTGCCTTTTCCAGATGGTAACGAATCTCCTGCGGACTTGTCACCATCACAGCATACTTCGTCAGCGGCGCCACCACAGGAACAATATCGCATTCCTGCACGCCCATACTCCGCAGCTTCAGCCCTGTGCTTCGCACAGTCGTGGCATATCGTGCCTGACCGGAAAACACAAGCATCGGAATCGAGTCCATCCATGCCCCAAGAATTCCAGTCACTGCATTGGTCGCTCCCGGTCCTGTTGTCACACAGACAGCCGCCATCTCATTGTCCAGACGCGCATAGGCTTCTGCCGCCATCGCACAGGCCTGCTCATGATGCTGGTAGGTGCAGTGCAGGCGGCTGTGATGTCCAAATGCATCGTTCATATGCATGGCGCCTCCGCCTGTCACGGTAAACACCTGACGAATCCCCCACTCTGCGATCGAATCCGCAATATAATCTGCAACTTTTTGTCTCATTTTTCTTCTCCCATTTTACTGATAATCGGGGCAACGGTTTTCACAGACCATCCGCTTTCCGGATGCCTGTATCGGAATTTCATCCACATAAGTCACATCAATCTGTGCTTCCTCACCCAGATAGCGGCGATAGGAATCTACCACTTCCTTCTCATTGATCTTCTCCCGGTCTGCATTTATCAGAAGTTCATAGCGTGTCTTCTCCCACTGAATGCATTTCGCCTGATGAACGATTCCCTCCAGATTAATCAACACATTCATAAATACATGAATCGACAGCGGTTCTCCCTTGCAGTTGTACATCAAAGAGCCTCGTCTTCCATAAATCTCGGTAAAGTAGCCGTGCACACGGCCGTTCTCATCTTCTACTTCTTCATAAATCCCCGTATCACCGGTATCGTAACGAATCATCGGAAATGCCCGATTGTAATAATCCGTCACAACAATTCTTCCGAGTTCTCCCGGCTCAGCCGGTTCATCCGAATCGAGCTTGAGTATCTCGATGTGGAAATTGTAAAGATCCGTCGTATAGCGGTCTTCCTCATTTAACTGGATGGCAATAAAGCCATTCTCGTTATTTCCATAGGAACGCACCGGCGCAAATCCCCAGATTTCTTTTACCGCATCGTACGTCTGCTGCGGAAGCGCCTCCCCCATGGAAAAGACCATTTCCACCGACCACTTACTGATGTCAACCTGGTTTCTCTTGATGTATCCGGTCAGCGCAGTCAGCGCACTGGAATACGCCACCAGCACCTGAATCTTTTCCTTACGGATTTTCTCGCAGATACCAGCAAGCGCCTCGTCTCCCATATTGGAGATATCGATCATGATCAGATTGTTTTTAAACGATTTCCATTTGGTGATTGTGTTCTTCCCCGGAATCCACACACGAAATTCCCCACGCTTCATACCAAGACGAAAACCGTTCAGCTCCATAACAGAAATAAAGTTCATATTCACACGGTTCATCTTGTCACCGTCACACAGCACGGTAAACGGCGCCCCTGTCGAACCGCTGGTGCTCAGCTTAAACAGCTTGTCCTTCTGATCACGAAATTCCTCACTCAAAATATCATCTTTGTTCTCATTGTAATCCATCTTACACATCACAGGAAAATCCTGCAGACTCTGTGCATGTTCATATTTTTGATAAAAAGGAGAGTATTTTTTTGCATACGCCAGAATCGCCTGAATTCTTCGCTGTGTATACTCCGGTGTCACTCCCTCTACAATCTCTCTCTTATTTACTTTTTTTAAGGTTTCTAACTTCCCGCCTTTTGCCTTATCGAGCATCTCAAACGCGGTTCTTCGCAAAACTTCTCCTGCCTGCATACGTCAAACCTCCATTTCTGCAAAACAGCTTTTCTCTAGCAATCTTTTGGCATCTCGCCTTTGTCGACCTTCAAAAATCCAAGCACGATCACTGCAAGGACACGGATGGCATTGGCAATCAACACGGCTTTGGCAAATCCCATTATGCCATGATTTCCCGCAGAAAGCAACACAAGCACGGTGATAATCACCAGGTGCGCTACCTGCAGGATGAGCTGCCATTTTTCTTCAGTAAACGTCAAAACCACAATAAACAGATAAGCGGAAAATAGCCCAAGTATCTGTGTCAGATTCACAATCGTCACCATATGCTTCACAGATTCGTACAGATCTCTGTAAAACAGCCAAACAAACAACGGCGTTCCAATCTGCGCAAACACGAAAAATACCAGTGTCACACCTGCACCAACTCCCACAAACAAAAGAAACTGCCTTTTATTCAGATTTTCCTTTCTCTTGGTGAGATATGAGATAATGATCGTATTGACCGGAGCAATCAAAAGTACCATCGTCTTTCCAATCAGCGAAGTCACATAATACTGCGTCACAGCCAGGTCACTAATCAGCGTTTTCAGCACCAGTCTGTCAATATTCAGCGTCAGATTCGTAATGAGGTATGAAAACACCAGAAAGCCACCGCGTTGGAACGCCACTTTGAAATACTCTCCTGTCCTGAGAAACTGCTGAAATACCGTTCCCGTCACAGCCAGATACACCAGTGACAGCGCCTCCCCTGTCAGAAAAATCAAAAACCAGTTGTCCGTCAGAAGATACAACCCAAAGCCAATGACATAGCCGACGGACAATACCACATAATAATAGAAGTATTTCTTATAATTCAGGTTCAGTCTGTACTCCACATCTCCGTAATAACGAAAAATCGTTGTCATAAGAAGAAGTACCGTCAAGACAGCTTCCCACGGCGTGTTCAGGGATTTTCCGGCAATGACAAGAGCCACGGCCGTTCCGATTCCACCAAATAAAAACAGAAGACGATTGTAGTCTCCGTTTGCCACTTCATAAGTTCTGCGCACAACAAGACGGCTGGTATTCAGCGCCTGTCCCACAGACGGACAGACAATCGCCACCAGCCCCATCATATACAGCAGCACACCAAGCTGGTCACTCCCCATGAAACGGTTCAGCAGCGGATAAATCATCAGCTGCAGAACACCGTTCATCAACAGGGCACCGCCCATGGTATATGCCGTATTTCCTATCATCTTTTTTCCTTGTTCTTTTACCTTCAATGTTTACTTCCCTTTATACTTTTCACAGCGGTTTTCAATATATTTGCGCTTTCCGGAATTGAGCACAGGAATTTCATCCACATAGTCGATCTTAATCTGCGCCTTTTCTCCCAGATACGGCTGGATGCGGGAAAGAATATTCTCCACATTCATCTGCTCTCTGTCTCCATTCAGCCACAGTGTATAGGAAGTCTCCGTCTCCTGAATGAACCGAAACTGCTTGACGCCCTTGACATCCCACATATTGTTAGTGATGATGTAAGGTGTCACAGCCTTACCGTCGCAGTCGTAGATCATATCGCTTCTGCGTCCGTACAGTTCCTTCAGGAACAACTGGTAACGTCCGTTTTTCACCTTTTTCTCCGCGATTGCCAGATCCCCGTTGTCGTAACGAAGAATCGGGAACGCATAATTGTACAGATCAGTGATAACGATTCTTCCCAGTTCTCCAGGCTCAGCCGGTTCATCCGAATCCATCTTCAAAATCTCATAATAATAGCTCTCGGTATCGATGTGATAGCTCTCATCGTCCGGACGCTGGATTCCCATGATTCCATTCTCTTCATTAGAATACCAGGCACGCACCGGACAATTAAACTGTTTCTTCAGATCCCCGCGCACACCAACAGGCATACTCTCGGAAATTGGAATAATCGATCGCACACAAAACTTTGATGTATCTACCTGATGTTCCTTGATGTAACGGCTGATTTCTCCCAGTGCCGAGGAATAGCCGACCAGACATTTGACTTTTTTCTTCTCAATGACGCCAAGCATTTTCTCAAGAGCCTCATCATCCATGGCAGAGCTGTCCATCATAATCAGGTTTTCTGCCAGAAGCTGAAATTTACTTTTTCTTACATTGTTGACCCAGACACGGATGAACGCTTCCTTCATGCCAATGTAATAACCGCCCACGGCGCCGAGAAAAATCCCGCCCGCCGTGTTGTGGTTAATCTTATCTTTGTTCTGCACCATTGAAAGCGGCGTTCCCGTGGAGCCGCTTGTGCACATAATCCGGTTGTCTGATGCCTGCTTATACACATCCGAAAGAAATGCATCATAATTGTTGCGGAACGTATCCTTGTTCACCACCGGCAGCTGCTCCAACGGCGTATCTTCACGGTAGTCTTTATAAAACTCGGTCGTTCTCACTGCGTGGGCAATGAGCTTTTGAATCTTTTTATTATTTTCTTCGATGGAAGTGCCCTTCTGATAGCCCTCCCGAATCTGGTTGTAATATTTGCGCACCTGTCCGCCGCGCAGTCTGTCCAGCGTCCAGAATCCGAACCAGCGCAGTTTTTCATCTATGATCATCCTCGTCCTCCTACAGGCTTGCAGCCTCTTTGATGACTTTTGCCATATAGTCAATCTTTTCATCGGTCATGCCCGGATACAGACCAACCCAGAAAGTATCTGTCATGATGCGGTCTGTGTTTTCCAGCGTTCCGGCAATACGGTAGCCTTCTCCTTTTTCACGCATCTGGTCAAAGCACGGATGCTTCGTGAGATTTCCGGCAAACAGCATACGTGTCTGCACCCCTTTGCTCTCCACATACTGTACCACTTTGTTGCGGTCCACGCCTTCCTTACAGGTAATCAGGAAGCCAAACCAACTCGGTGTGGAATTTTCACACGGCACTGGAAGGATAAATTTGTCCTCCGTTCCCTCAAGTCCTGCCATCAGTCGGTCAAAATTGTGACGTCTGCGCTCGATAAATCCCGGGAATTTTTTCAGCTGTGCACAGCCGATGGCTGCCTGCATCTCCGTAGCCTTGAGATTGTATCCAAAATGAGAATAGACATATTTGTGGTCATAGCCAAGCGGCAGCTCTCCATATTGCTTGTCAAAACGATGGCCACACAGGTTATCGCAGCCAGAAGGACATACGCAGTCTCTTCCCCAGTCACGGAAGGAACGGACAATCTTGTGAAGAAGCGGATTGTTCGTGTAGACAGCGCCGCCCTCTCCCATCGTCATATGGTGCGGCGGATAAAAGCTGGAAGTTCCGATATCTCCAATCGTTCCCGTCAGCTTATCTTCCCCGTCAATCGTATATCTGGAGCCGAGTGCATCGCAGTTGTCCTCGATGAGCCAGAGGTTATATTTTTCACAGAAATCCTTCAGTGCTTTCAGATCAAACGGATTTCCAAGCGTATGTGCCAGCATCACGGCTTTTGTCTTTGGAGAAACAGCTTCCTCCAGCTTTGTCGGGTCAATGTTGTACTGCGGAATTGCCACATCCACAAACACCGGAACCGCTCCATACTGAATCATTGGAGAAACCGTTGTCGGGAATCCTGCTGCCACTGTGATCACTTCGTCTCCCGGCAGAATCTGACGCTCACCGAGAAGCGGAGAAGTCAGTGCCATAAAGGCAAGAAGGTTCGCGGAAGAACCGGAGTTTACCAGAGAGCAGAAACGCACCTGCAGGTATTTTGCAAACTCCTTCTCAAACTGATCGGCGTATCTTCCCGCTGTGAGCCAGAACTCCAGCGCACTGTCCACCAGATTTACCATTTCCTCTGAATCATATACACGGGACGCATACGGAATGCGGTCTCCCTCATGAAATTCCTTCGGCTGATTGTGAAATCTGCCGCAATATTCCTCTACCATATCCAGGATCTGCTTTTTTGCCTGATCCTCTGTCATATTTTCAAACATAATTTTCCCTTCCTATCTTTTCTCTTTCTATTTTTCCTTTTTCTATTCTTTACAACCACAACATCCATTTACAAAATCAAGAATCTGCTGCTGCATAACATCATTGATATCCTCACCTGCAAGCCAGGCTTTTGACCACTCTACCGTCTTTTCGATGGCTTCCTTCACACCCCAGACCGGTTTCCATCCAAAGGTATGCTTGATTTTCGAGCAATCCAGTTTTAAAAAGTTCGCCTCGTGAGGTCCTCCCACAAAATGATTTTCCCAGGTCTGCCCTTCTCCCCATGACTGGCAGAAGAGTTCCACCAGTTCTCCAGTCGTCACACAGTCTTTGTCGTCCGGTCCCACATTGTAATAACCGGCATAGCAGCCGTCCTCATACTGCTTCTGCGCAATCATCAGATAAGCACAGAGCGGCTCCAGTACATGCTGGAACGGACGTGTGGAGTGCGGATTTCGAACTCCGATGCTTTTTCCCGCACTGGCCGCACGGATGCAGTCCGGAATGATACGGTCATTGGCAAAATCACCGCCGCCGATGACATTTCCCGCACGCGCCGTAGAAATCGCCACTGAACCGTCCGCAAAAAACGAGTTTTTATAACTGTGTGTCACAAGCTCCGAGCAGGATTTGCTGTTGGAATACGGATCATATCCATCCAGCGGATCCGTCTCCCGATAGCCCCACTCCCACTCATTGTTGTGATATACTTTATCCGTCGTGACATTCAAAAACGAACGAACACAGTTTGTCTGACGAATGCATTCCAGAATGTTCACAGTTCCCATCACATTCGTTTCATATGTATAAACAGGATCCTTATAAGAATCCCGCACGATCGGTTGCGCTGCCAGATGCAGCACGATCTCCGGCTGTGCCTCTTCCATCACCTGCTTTAAATGCGCCAGATCACGCACATCACCAATCACCGAGTACATCTGCTCCTCCATATGGCTCAGCGCAAACAAACTCGGACTGGTCGGCGGCTCCAGAGAATATCCGGTCACCTCAGCGCCTGCCATCACAAGCATTTTACACAGCCAGGTTCCCTTAAAACCAGTATGTCCCGTCACCAGAACTTTTTTCCCTCTATAAAAATCTAATTGATTCATATTGCTCCTTTTATTCTTGTAAAATTCATTGCATAGATATAGTTATTGTAATACAAAACAGACAAAAAAGGAACCTGAAATACAAACTGCACCTTAAATTCCTGTTTGTATTCGTATGTGCACCACTTTCCTGGTCAACGGAGCACTTTCAACCGGCAGGGGTGGTGATTACTTCCGGAGTTTTTTCATGACCGCTTTTCATCCGAGAGGGATACCCGGCGAGGCATGTCGATTTTCTTGCTTTTTCTGCGCCGCTTATAGATTGCTCTTGACGCAAACTCGCACGCGGTGCTCAAACAGTGCGCCGCGAGCAATCGCTCTGCTCGAAAAAACTGCGAAAATTTCTCCAAATGTCTGCGCCGGGTATCCCTCTCGAACGAGTGCGGTCATGTAGAAAACTCCTGTATTTTTGCGAGACAAGGGGAAGGGGGTCTGTGCTACTGTACTGGCAACACAAAATAAGTTACTTTGGAACAATGTCTGTGTGAAGCATCAAAAAAGTCCAAATTATGCTTTCATTTGAATGCATTTTGGACCATTCAGATGTTTAGAAGAAAATATAGTCCAAAAGTGTTACCTTTTGGTTCTTTCCACAAAGAAATGTTGCAATCCACTTGCCCACGACGAATCTCTTATCTTATTGCCACTAAAGTGGCACAGGCAACCTTTGAATTTTGCTTGGATACTATTTTATCCGACCAATCACAGTGCTTGTCAAGGCCGGTAGTCGCTCCCAGCGGTGCGAAGCAGCCTTTACAAGTGCTGTGGAGCCGGATATGCTATAAGCGCAAAATCCAAAGTTTGTGATTGGAATGAAGGAATTTTCGAATACAACTTTATCCCTTTATTCGGTTGAAATTAATCTGTCGACAAGAAAAATAGTGCATATACAATTTAACAAACAGAAATTGAGAAAGCATAAAAACAGCTCAAAGGATTCGAAAAATTCCCAAACTGCTATTCAAATATGAATTCGAAGTACATTTAAGAACAGCTATCTCCGGCACCTTATTTTTTAATGAGGACGGCTCTGCACGGTGCGCCATCCCCATTTCCAAGATGAATTGGGGCTGTATTCAGGAAATATACGCCTTCAGAAACTTCTCCGAGACGAATTCCCTCCAGAAGCACCATCGGCGCACTAAGAAGTTTTAAATGGACCTCCATCGGTGCGTCCTCCGTTCCAAAAGTCTGGGATTCGTTTCCAATCAGCAACAATTTTGCTTCTGCAAATATTTGCGCCGCCTCAACAGATACCACTGCTTTTCCTTTTATCAAAATTCTCTTCGCTGCTTGCTCATCTGCCTGTGCCGCTCTTTCCAGGATAGAGCGTGCATCCTGGGCTGTGACAACGCCGTCATGCTCTGCCACATAAGCCATTCCAATAAAACATTCCAGATCCAGTTCGCTGATGGTCTTGCCATTTTCATAAAAATGATACGGTGCGTCGACATGTGTCCCATTGTGCGCACACATGTGAAACGCTGTCAGATTGCATACAGCTCCATCTGAAATTTTTAATAATTCTTCTTTTTCAGGTGCAGGATCCCCCGGATATACCTCACATCCAAAAATCTCCTGCGAAATATCATAAATCTTCATACTTTTTCTCCATATCTCATTCGTTGGCGTGTTACTCTTCTTATTATACTACGAAATACCATCTTTCTGACACAAAAATAGAGCCTCTATTCCAACAGATGATTTCTCTGTCAGAATAGAAGCTCCCTTCTTTTCCTCTTAACTTATAGAGTTAATTTATAGCTTTCATTCATAATTCTCATTAATAGTCTTCTGGTGGCATTGCTGCAGGAGTATTCTCCTTGATGTCTGCTACTGCTGCTTCTGTTGTCAACAGTGTAGACGCTACGCTGACTGCATTTGCCAATGCATTCTTCGTTACTTTTACAGGGTCAATGACGCCTGCCTTCAACATATCTACGTATTCTTCTGTGACAGCCTGGTAACCAGTTCCTACTGGTGATTCTTTTACTGTATTGACGATGACCGCTCCGTCTACACCTGCATTTGCTGCGATGGTATATAATGGTGCTTCCAGTGCTTTTGCGACAATCGCTGCACCTGTTTTCTCGTCACCTTCCAGCTCAGACATCATCTCATTGATCTTCTTCTGTGCATGAATGTAAGCAGAACCGCCTCCGGCAATGATTCCCTCAGATACAGCAGCTTTCGTTGCATTCAATGCATCCTCCATGCGGTATTTTGCTTCTTTCATCTCTGTTTCTGTTGCTGCTCCGATTCGGATTACGGCAACACCGCCGCTGATTTTTGCAATACGCTCAACCAGCTTCTCTTTGTCATACTCGGAAGTACATTCTGCTGCCTGGCGCCTCAAAGATGCAGTTCTGTCCTCGATAGCCGCTTTTTCTCCGGCTCCATCCACGATTGTTGTCGTTTCTTTTGTCACTTTTACAGATTTTGCACATCCAAGCATCTCCAGTGTGGTATCTTTCAGTTCCATTCCCAAATCATCCTGAACAACTGTTCCACCTGTCAGAATTGCAATATCCTGCAGCATTTCTTTACGGTTTTCTCCATAACCAGGCGCTTTTACTGCTACAACCTTCAAAGTTCCACGCAGTCTGTTAACAATCAATGTCGTCAGTGCCTCACCCTCTACATCCTCTGCGATGATGAGCAATTCTTTGCGATTCTGCATCGTCAGCTCCAGAATTGGCAGAATATCCTGAATGTTGGAAATCTTCTTATCGGTAATCAGAATGTACGGATTTTGCATGTTTGCGACCATCTTATCTTTGTCATCACACATATATCCGGACAGATATCCATTGTCAAACTGCATACCTTCTACTATATCAATCTCTGTCTGCATGGTTTTAGACTCTTCGATGGTAATGACACCATTTTCTCCAACTTTTTCCATTGCATCTGCAATCATCTGACCAACTTCTTCATTTCCGGCAGAAATTGCTGCAACCTTTGCGATATGCTCTTTTCCGGTAACTGGCTGGCTCATCTCTTCCAGCGCTTCAACGGCCTGATCGGTTGCTTTTTTCATTCCTTTTCTCAGGATGATTGGGTTTGCGCCGGCAGCAATGTTTTTCATTCCTTCTTTTACAACCGCCTGTGCCAGAACAGTTGCTGTTGTTGTTCCATCTCCGGCGATGTCATTTGTCTTTGTGGCTACCTCTTTTACAAGCTGTGCTCCCATGTTCTCAAAACGGTCTTCCAACTCAATTTCTTTCGCGATGGTTACACCATCATTCGTAATCAATGGAGTGCCGTAAGACTGATCCAGAACTACATTTCTTCCTTTCGGTCCCAGAGTTACCTTTACGGTGTCAGCCAGTTTGTCAACACCACATTCCATTTTCTTTCTTGCATTAATATTAAAATTTATATCCTTTGCCATAGTATATTCCTTCTTTCCTGCTGCTTTTTCAATTATTCAACAATCGCAAAAATGTCTTTCTGATCAATGATGATATATTCCTCGTCATCCAATTTTACATCTGTTCCAGAGTATTTTGCATAAATAACTCTGTCACCTTCTTTTACCTGCATCTCGGATTCCTCATCTCCAGGGCCAACGGCAACAACAACTGCTTCCTGTGGTTTTTCTTTGGCACTGTCTGGCAGGATAATTCCAGATGGTGTCTTTTCCTCTGCTTCTAATTCCTGTAAAACAACTCTGTTTCCCAGTGGTTTTAATCTCATAATTGTAACCTGCCTTTCTTTTTTGCTAGCACTCTTTATTGTTGAGTGCCAGATTGATTTTCAAAAAATAGTTACTTCTTTCGAAGTAATCATTTTAATTTTAAACTATTTATTTTTAAAGCATTATAGCACTTTATTCTGTGATGTCAATAGGTTTTTCAAAAAAGTTTTTCGGATAAACAGTACCTGAAATCTCCCCACAGTCCACCCGCACAAAACAGCCATACAAAGAGCATGGCAGTAACTCTCCGTATGGCTGTGGCATAAATTTGTTTTCTTTTGATTTCCTTTTTATTTAATAAAGCTCGGTGGGACAGGGGACACGTTTTTGTGCGGCTTAAAAACCGCACAAAACAGTACCCACTCCCCACCCACCCAACCCCAAAAAACACC
>JAUNPJ010000029.1:18608-40671 GCA_030536755.1 Eubacteriales bacterium
GGGGGGTGGGTCGTGTTTTTTTTTTTGTGCCTTAAACCCCCACAACAAACCCCTCCCCCCTGTCCCACCCCACCTTACCAGATCTTCCACGGTGCTTTCCCGGACTGCCACATGCTCTCCAGCATATTTTTCTCGCGCAGTGTATCCATACACTGCCAGAATCCCTTATGTTTGTAGGCATTCAGCTGTCCTCTGCGGGCAGCTTCTGCCAGCGGATACTGCTCAAATACCGTATCATCTCCGTCAATCAGATCCATGATCGACTGCTCCAGCACCATGAATCCGGCATTGATCCAGCCACCGTCCTCTTTCTTCTTTTCTTTGAAGTTGGTGATGGTTCCGTCATCCAGAATATCCAGAATCCCGAAACGTCCACCGGGCTGTGCCGCTGTAATGGTCGCCATCTTTCCATGCGCTTTATGGTATTCCAAAAGCTTCGGGATATCAATGTCTGCCACACCGTCGCCGTAAGTCAGCATAAAGGTATCGTCCTCCAGATATTCACGCACACGCTTGATGCGGCCGCCGGTCATGGTGTTCAGCCCGGTATCCACAAGCGTTACCTTCCACGGATCCAGAAACGTATTGTGGACGACCATTTTATTTTCCTGCGTGAAATCAAATGTGATATCGCTGTTGTGCAGATAATAGTCTGCGAACCACTCTTTGATGACATGCTGCTTATAGCCGCAGCAGATGACAAATTCATTGAATCCATAATGAGAATACATCTTCATAATATGCCACAGAATGGGTTTCTCCCCGATTTCAATCATTGGCTTTGGTTTTAAGTGACTTTCTTCACTGATGCGGGTTCCGAACCCACCCGCTAATATCACAACTTTCATCCTTTGCTCTCCTGTATATCATCTTTTAATATGGCTTGAAGCCTTCTCCAATTACTTCGTTTGATTCCATTATAATCACAAATGCGCCGGAGTCAATCTCTTTTACGGCATTGCGGATCGGATACATCTGCTTGTTGTTGCAGGCGCACATCACAACCATCTTCTCCTCGCCGCTATAGCTGCCCTGCCCCCGCAAAAACGTAGCACCTCTTCCCGCAATCCTGCCGATAGCTTCTGCCACCTGCTCCGGCTTGTCTGTCACGATCAGTGCCATCTTTCCTGCATCAATTCCATACATCACCTTGTCCACCATAATCGAGATCAGAAACGACACGATGACGCCATAGATCAGACCATCGATATCTGCCGAGATCAGAGCCGTCCCCAGAAGCACCACCGCCAGATCAATCGCAAATGTGATTTTTCCAATGGAGATGTGGGGACGTTTTGCCTTGATGGACAGGATGATAAAATCCACACCACCTGTCGAAGATCCCCGCATATAAATCAAGGCAAATCCCAATCCTGCCAGCACGCCGGTGCAAAGAGATGCCAGAAGGCGTTCTCCCTCGTACACAGGAAATAAGGGTGCCACATAATCCATAATCAAAGATGTGATTACGATTGTACGCACGGAATGCAGAAAAAATGTCCTTCCAAGTATCCGAAAGCAGAATACTGCAATCGGAATATTCAGCAAAAATGCCACCAGACCAATCGGAGTCCCAAACAAATGGTAAAAAATGAGGGCGATTCCATTGACTCCCACCATCGGAAAATCTGCATTTGCCGCAAAATTATAGGTTCCCGCCGCAATGAGAATGCCGCCGACCACGTCAGCCAGAACATCAACCGCCATCGTTTTGTAATTCATACTCTGCATAGTATCACGCTCCTTTTCCATATTTTAAGGGATGCTGATCTCCTTGTAAAGGCTGGCACAAAAAATCCCTGACCATACCATACGATACAGCCAGGGAATTACACTTTCGTATATTAATGATTTAGGTGTCAAAACCTTGATTACGGATTGTTTCGTGCTACGCACTTCCACAATCCTGCCCCGCATTCGCAATCCATGGGGCCCCCGCCCCACTTCTTGCTCATGTGGGGCGTGTCAATAAGGTATACCTCCACTTACATGCAAGCATGACGTGGAGAATACCTTTTGACACTGTAATCATATTAATGAATCAATTGTCCAAGTATTCCGTAAGAAAAGACGGTCATAATAATCGTCGCAATCACAAGTCCACACAAAATAGCAACCGAAGATTTCTTGATATCCACACCAAGAAGGGATGCCAGCAGTGCTCCTGTCCATGCGCCTGTTCCCGGAAGGGGAATGCCGACAAACAACATCAGTCCGATAAATTCTCCCTTTTCAAGCGCATCACTTTTGTTCATCGTCTTGGATTCCAGTTTCTGAATCAGCGGACCCAAAAGCTTTGTCGGACGCAGCCACTCGAAAATCTTCTTAATAAATAAGAGGATAAACGGAATCGGGATAATATTTGCGATCACACAGATCGGAATTGCCTGTGCCTGGGGAATCCCCAGAAGCGTAGCCGCGATCAGTCCTCCACGCAGTTCCAGAATCGGCAGCATCGAAATCAGAAAAATGATCGCTTCCGGTGATATGTACTGTCCCAGAGTGGAGGTAAACCATTGAATTAATACTTCCATAAATGCTCCTTTGCTCTATTTGTTCAGATATTCTTTCAGGAAACCAATGAAAGTCTCCATCTCATCCTGTGTACCAACGGTAATGCGCAGGTGATTGTCGATGCGCGGTTTCTCAAAGTAACGCACATAAATGTGTTTTTCCCGAAGAGCCAGAAACAGTTCCTTTGCCTGCACTTCCTTATGGGAAGCAAAGATAAAGTTTGCCATAGAATCTTCAAAGGTAAACCCAAGATCACGAAGCTGTGCTTTTGTCCACTCTCTCGTATCCACAATTTTATGCAGTGTCTCCTGAAAATATGCTTCATCCTCAATCGCCACCACACCAAGTTCAATCGCCGGACGGTTCATCGTATAAGAGTTAAAGGAATATTTGACATCATTCAGGTATTTGATCAGCACCGGATTTCCCATCGCATAACCAATACGCATGCCAGCCATAGAACGTGACTTGGAAAATGTCTGTACAACCAGAAGATTGTCATATTTCTCAATCAGAGGCAGCGCTGACTTTGTGCCAAAATCTACATAGGCTTCATCCACGATCACAATGACATCCGGATTGTGCAAAACAATATCCTCAATCTCATCCAGAGGCATCGCAACACCGGTAGGAGCATTCGGATTCGGAAAGACGATACCTCCATTCTCCCGGTAATAATCTTCCTTCTTAATATGAAAGTTCTCATCCAGAGCCGGGCGCTCATACGGAATTCTCAAAAGATCTGCCCACACATCATAGAAAGAATATGTAATGTCCGGAAACAGAATCGGTTTTTCTGAATTAAAAAATGTCATAAACGCCATAGCCAGCACATCATCAGAGCCAACTCCGACAAATACCTGGTCATCTCTCAGCTCGTACTTTTTTGCAATGGCATGAACCAGATCGGTCACCGCCGGATCCGGATACAGACGGAATTTTTCTGTATCCATCTGCGCGAGCACCTTTGCCACCTGCGGTGACGGCGGATATGGATTCTCATTCGTATTTAACTTAATCATATCCGGCTGATTTGGCTGCTCGCCCGGTGTATATGGAACTACTTTTCTAATATTATTTTCCCATTTTTTCATAACAATCATCTCCATTCGCACTTTCCCTTCATTATGCCACAGAAAAGAAAGCACGTAAAGAGGGGATTTATGCTAATCCTTTTTCTTCAAGCCAGTCATAGACTCCTGTTTTTCCTTTTTCTTTCACTTGCGCTTTCAAACAAAACTCTGCAATCGTCAGTCCCGTAAAGATCACAATCAAAACAATCAGGAAGCAGACTGATGTTTGTATACTCTCGCCTCCGCAGATAACACTTCGGAATGCATCCACCGTGTAGGTAAACGGCAGGAAATTATGAATCTTAGCTACAAAGGGAGGTGAAAGCTCTACCGGATAAGTTCCTGCAGAACCGGCAAGCTGAATCACCATAAATATCAGCATCAAGAAACTTCCCACTTTTCCCAGTGTAATGTTAAAGAAATACATAATCGAAGTAAACGCTACCGCAGTTAGACAGGCAAATGCTATTGTCTTTCCCATCTGCACCGGTGTAAATCCATCAACCAGATGAAGCAGCACAATCAAAAAGATTCCCTGTAAAATTGCGACCGGATATAACACAGAGGCTTTGCTCGCCCACCATGCCAGACCAGATTTTAATTTTCCCTGATATTTTGTCAGAGGATACATCAGACAGAATGCCAGACATCCAACCCATAATCCAACTGACATCATATAAGGCGCCATTGCATGACCATTGTTTGGGACTTCCGTAATCTTCGTCTCTTCGTCTTCAATCGGATCTGCAAACATGCTTACCGTATCGTCATTTGTTTTTACTTCCTTCACTCGCTCCGCACCGTCTCCAAGACTGGAAGCCAATGTCTTCGAGCCGTCCTGAAGCTTCTGCATGCCGTCTCCCAGTTTTCTGGAACCATCATACAGCTGTGATGAGCCGTCCTGAAGCTGAGAGGCTCCATCTGCCAGCTGAGCCGCACCATTATTCAAAGTGGAATTATTCGCTACCAGCTTGCTGGTTCCACTGTACAATGTACTGGTTCCGCCTGAAAGCTGAGTTGCACCGGAAGCTAATGTCTGCGCTCCATCTGCCAGTGCCTGTGTTCCATCTGTCAGTTTTTTGTTGTTGCTGTTTAATTTTGCGACGCCATCCGTATACTCTTTCACGCCACTGTTTAAACTTTTGGCTCCGGACGCAAGCTGTGACGCTCCAGAGGAAATTTGTTCTACTCCGCCTGTAACACTGTTACCGGCTTCTTTCAGGCTGGAAGCTCCGCTTGTTAGTGTCTCATTATTTGCTGTTAATGTATCAAAACCAGCGTTCAATGCCTTCACACCAGCGGCTGCCTGCGGAAAGCTTGTCGTATTTTCTTCCAAAGTCTGAAGCCCCGCTGATACCTGACTGACTCCGTTATTCACCGATACAGAACCCGCATAAAGCTGATTCAATCCCGACGCAAGTTCCTCCACCGGTTGATTGGAAATTCCGGATGGAATCTGCTGCGCACCCGCTTCCATTGTCTGCGCTCCATCGGACATCTGCTGCGCTGCTCCCGCCATCAGCTGTGCACCCTGCGTCATCGAAACAGCACCCTCACTCATAGTTGTTGCTCCATCATTCAGACTTCCGGCAATCGTACCAAGTCCCCCGGATGCCTGCTGCAGCTGTCCGGCCACAGCACTGAGCTGCGCATTTATGACTGCTGCCTGTGCCGCAGCCGTCTCCGGATCTGTAATCTCATCGATATTTAAACCGGACAGCGCCTGCACTACCTGATTCAATGCATCCGATGCCTGTGCACAGATACCAGAGGCCGTGGTCATTCCTGTACTCGCATTGGTCATTCCCTGCGCCGCCGTATTCATACCATCCGCTGCACCATTCATGCCTTCTGCTGCTGCATTCATTCCGTTGCTTGCATTGCTCATGCCATCTTTTGCGGTATTGAGTCCCTGTGCCAGCGTTGCCAGTCCCGCTGCACTTGTCGTATCTTTCAAAGCATTGACCTGCTGTGCCGCCTGTTTCAATCCGGCTTCCAGCTGTGCTGCTCCTGATTTCAGAGAAAGCGTCTTTTCGCTTCCTTTTGTAACAGCGGTATTCAGCTGCGCAATTCCGTCTGATACCTGCCCCAGATTTTCCAAAGGTTCCAGCTGTTTTGCACCTGTTGCCAGTTGTTTTGCACCCTGTACATAAGCTATCGCTCCATCTGCCAGAGAGTTGGCACCCTGTACATACTGTTTTATTCCCTGTTCCAGTGTGTCCGCTCCTTTTTTCAGTTCCACAGAACCATTTTCCAGAGATTTTGTTCCCTTCACCAAAGCTGTAGAATTTTGATTCAGCTTTGCAACGCCCGCTGTGTACTCTTTCACACCCTGATTCAGCGTATCCGTACCCGATGTCAATTCCGGAACCTTTGCACTCAGAGTTTCAACGCCATTTTTCAACTGCAAAGCACCGTCATTGACTTGTCCAACTCCGTCCGTATATTCCTTCAATCCTGTTGTCAGTGTATCAGCTCCATTCCGAAACGTCAGAGTGCTATCTGCAAGTTTTTTCAGATTTGTAGTAATCGTCTGGTTTCCTTTGGAAGCATCTAAGATTCCATCCTGCAATTCACCGGAACCATCCGCTGCTTCCTGCATTCCATCTCCCACTTCTGCAATCTGATCAAACACTGTCTGTGTATAAGTTTTTATCACTTCCTCCGCCACACTACTCCTGATTTTTGCCAGAGCTGTCTCACTCATCTTGGACGCAATATAGTTGGTTCCCGGATTTGTTGCATATTTCAACTCCATTTTCTTCGGTTTATCATCCATAAGGGTAGCCGCATTCGCCGAGAAATCTTCCGGAATCGTAATGACCATATAAAACGTTCCATTCTTCAACCCCGTTTCTGCAGTCTCGCTGTCCACAAAATTAAAAGCCAGAGAATCATTATCTTTCAATTCATCCACCATATTTTCTCCGACTTGCAGAGTCTTTCCCTCGTACATAACTGTCTGATCCTCATTGACAACTGCAACGGGAAGATTGTCCACACTTCCATAAGGATCCCACATGGATTTCAAAAATAGTCCTGCATAAATAAATGGAATCGCAATAATTGCAATGACCACCAGGAGCAAAATCTTATTTTTCAGTAATTCCTTCCATTCTTGTTTTACCATACATTGTCCCTTCTTTTTTCAAATCTTTCATGGATTTACTATCTGTTAATAGATTTATATTCTATTAATAGATATTGTGTTGATTTTTTTCTTAAATGGAATTATAGTAAAAACAGAAGAAATAGGCAACCGACAATAATTCAACTTTATATCTATTAATAGATATTATGTTGTTTTTTGTCCATTTATATTAAAAAATATTCATAAGAAAGGTGGATTGTAATGTCGAATAAAGTGGATCGTCGCGTTCGAAAAACCCGTGCCCAGCTTCGTGCAGGACTGGCAAGACTCTTACAAAAAAAAAGTATAAAAGAAATTACGGTAAAAGAGTTGGTAGAAGAAGTGGATATCAACCGCTCTACTTTTTATCTCCACTATACAGATATCTATCAGATGCTGGAAAGCATTGAGCAGGAATTGATGGACGAAATCTCAGAGACCATGCGTACCTATCCTCCTGATCCAATGGGCAAAGATGGCTCTTATCTGTTTATCACCCAGATTTTTATGATTCTCGAAGAAAACAGCGACATCTGCTGTGCTCTTCTGGGACCCAACGGGGACATCGCGTTTGTAAACAGAATTGAAAAAATTATTGCCAAAACAGTACTGGACCGTCTTGGCAATATTTTTCCCAAAAATATACGCGATGTAGAATATGCTTATACCTTCTGCCTCACAGGATGTGTAGGCATGATCAAATCATGGCTCAATGACCAGCACAGTGACTCACCGCAGCATATGGCGGAACTAACGTATCAGTTCATTGCCAATACGGCTCACTTGTACCTCAATCAATCATTCAAAACTAATTAATCGTTCCATGTTTTGTCAAGCTTTCGGTATTCCCGGAAAAACAGTGTGCCTGTCGTGCTGACCGCGATTGCGTCCGCTAACGGCTCTGCCAGAAATACTGCCATCGTCTGATTTGCAATAAAATGAGGCAAAATATAAATCAACGGTATCAGAAGCAGTACCTTGCGAAGCAGTGCCAGAAAAACAGACACTTTGGCGTTTCCCAGTGCAATAAATGTCTGCTGGCAGGCGATCTGAATACCAAACAGCAGGGATACTGCCATATAAATACGCAGTGCCCATTTCGTAAACTGTACAAGTTCCGGATCAGCCGTAAACATTCCCACATACATCTGCGGAAACAACATGCAAGACAGCCACATCACACTGGTAAAGATCATGGAGCATTTCAGCAGCAGGCGAAATGCCTGTTTTACACGGTCGATGTTGCCGGCACCGAAATTGAAACTGATGATCGGCTGTGCACCCTGGGATAATCCCTGCAGCGGAAGCATCGAAAACTGCATGACACTGGTGAGAATCGTCATCGCTCCGACTGCCACATCCCCGCCATATTTCAGCAAACTCGTATTAAAACATACATTCAGCACACTCTCCGTAAACTGCATGATAAAAGGTGCGATTCCAAGTGCCACACAGGGCAGCACAATCTCTTTTTGCAGTTTCATGTTGCTTCTTTTCAGCCGAAGGATGGTTTTCTTTCCAAGAAGGAATTTCAGAATCCATACACAGGAGACTCCCTGTGAGAGAATCGTTGCAAGAGCTGCACCGCGCACACCCATATGCAGGCCAAAAATAAAAATCGGATCCAGAATGATGTTGCAGACTGCACCGATGGTTACCGTCATCATTCCAATCTTAGAAAATCCCTGCGTATTGATAAACGCATTCAGGCCAAGCGCCAGCTGCACGAAAATAGTTCCGCAGCTGTAAATCTGCATATATGCCCATGCATAGGAAATCGTAGCCTCACTGGCTCCAAACATCAGCAGGACATCCCGTCCGAAAACAAGAAACAGAACGGTCAAAATCACGGCGATTCCGCACAGCATCGCTGCACAGTTGCCCATGATTTTCTCAGCCTGCTCCTGGTCTCCTTTTCCCATCATGATCGAAGCCCTCGGCGCTCCTCCCATACTGACCAGAGCCGCAAATGCAGAAATACACATGATGACCGGCATACAGACGCCGACACCCGTCAGCGCATTGGCACCAACCTCCGGGATGTGCCCGATATACATACGGTCGACCATGTTGTAAAGAACATTGATCAGCTGTGCCAGAATCGACGGAAGGGCAAGCCGAAACAGCAGACTTCCTACCGGATCCTGACCCAGATTTGCTTCTTTTTGTGTTGTTTTTTTCAAGTTACATTCCCCTTTCTTTTTCAATCCCCACTCACTTACATCTCCCTCTATTCTCTCGTCAGTTGGCGCACCCAGTTGCCGTAATGTGACTCCAGAAAGGCAGGTACGCATTTGAAAATCTGATCTGCATTCAGACAGCATACCACAACTGCCGGAGATGCCTTCACCACAAAAGCCATAAAGAAGGATAACGGCAATACGATCAGATAAATACTGATCAAATCCATCTTCACCACAAACATGGCATTGCCGCCTCCACGGATGATACCGCTGTTGGTAGGCATCTGATAGGACATTCCCACATCGACAATGCTCAAAATAATCAGAAACGTGTTGGCCATCTTCATGGTTTCGGGATTCAGATTATAAAGGCTCAGTACCGGAATTCTCAGGAAAAACAGGAAAACACCGGAACAGATCCCAATCACAAGGAACAGCTTCTGAAGACGGTTGGAGTAGCGTTTTACCTTTGCCATATCTCCCTCGCCAACAGCTTTTCCAATGATCACAGAGGCTGTCGATGATGCTCCCACTGCTGTTGATTTTACCATCAAAAACAGCGTAGACGCTGCACTGTTGGCTGCAATCGCCGCCGTCGTCATATGTCCGAGAATCACCGTCTGCAATGCTGTGTTGACTCCCCAAAGCCCCTGTACGAACAGCATTGGCGTGGTCAGTTTAAAATAATCTTTTGCCAGTGTTCGGTCAAAATGCAGATATTCACTTAACTTCAAATGCAGCTTTTTCTCTTTTCTGGAAATGTAGACAATCAATACGACACACTCCAGAATTCTCGCCGTCAGCGTTCCAATGGCAGCTCCTGTTGTTCCAAGCCGCGGAGCACCGAAATTTCCGAAAATCAGCACATAGTTGATACCGCAATTCACAAAGAACGTCATCACAGACAGCATAAATGCAATTTTTACCACCTCGACCGTTCGAAGCGTGGCCAGCAAAATCTGTGTGATGGCAAAAAACAGATAGGTAAAACGAATCACCCACAGATATTGTACGCCCTGTGCCGTAATGGCACTGTCTGTTGTAAACAGATGCAGAGCCTGATTTGGAAACAGGCTCACCAGCACAAACAGCAAAAGCGCAATGCAAAGTCCTGCCTGCATTGCCGTTGCCGCCACTTTTTTCATGGGATCCGTCTGCTTTTTGCCCCAGTACTGGCTTCCCAGAATAACCAGCCCATCCCCCAGCGCCATAATCAGCTGCTGAAAGACAAACTGAATCTGATTCACCGATGCCACGCCGGACAGGGCCGCTTCACTGTAAGCCCCAAGCATAATGTTGTCCGCCAGATTGACACTCAGCGTCACCACATTTTGCAGCACCAGTGCAACATATATCGAAAAGAAATTTCGATAAAATGTTTTCTCTTTCATGTTTTTGTACCTTTTCTTTCCTTTTATTTCCCCTTAATTTCCAAATCATGTAATACTATAGCACTCTGTATTTTTTATTTCAACCAAAACCACATAATAAAAAGCCACTCAGCAGACGGATTTTTCCGACTGCCAAATGACTTTTCTTCTCTATATCATTATAGTAAAACAAACTACTGATATTTTTTTTCACCATACTTCAGCCTGCTTAACGCTCTTGCCAACGCAGCCTGAGAAGCATTGTACTCCTGAATACTCTGCTTCTGGCGAAGCTGCTCCTGCGCCTCTTCTTTTGCACGTTTGGCTCTCTGTATATCAACCTCTTCCGGCCGAAGTGCCGTTTCTACGAGAAGGGTAACACGATTGTTTGCCACCTGTGCAAAACCTGGTCCGCAGATTGCTCTTGTCCACCGTCCTTCCTCAACCTGTACACGCATCTCACCGCCCGTAACTGCAATCAGCATATCTTCGTGATGAGCCAGAATTTCTTTTTCACCATCCTCACAGGGAATCACCAGTGCACTTACTTTTCCGCGGAAAAATTTGCGGTCACTGGCAAGCACATCCAGAAAAAAGGTACTCATCTGCATCACTCCTTCCCTGAGTGAACATCCTGCATCGCTTTGGCTTTTTCCTTCACATCCTCAATCGTTCCCACATTGAAAAATGCATTTTCCGGATACTCATCCATCTCGCCATCCACGATTGCCTTGAATCCACGAATGGTCTCTTGCACCGGTACGTATTTTCCCTTCACACCTGTAAAGTTTTCCGCAACAAAGAATGGCTGTGACAAAAACTTCTGTACTTTACGTGCACGATAAACAGTTGTCTTATCTTCATCCGACAATTCATCCATACCAAGAATTGCAATGATATCCTGCAGCTCTTTGTATTTCTGCAAAATTTCCTGTACTCTTCTGGCAGTCTCGTAATGTTCCTCTCCTACCACGTCTGGCTCCAGAATTCTTGAATTGGATTCCAGAGGGTCAACAGCCGGATAAATACCCTGCTCCACAATCTTTCGAGACAATACCGTTGTTGCATCCAGATGTGCGAAGGTGGTTGCCGGAGCCGGGTCTGTCAAATCGTCGGCCGGCACATAAACAGCCTGTACCGAAGTAACAGATCCATTCTTCGTAGAGGCAATTCGCTCCTGCAGTTCTCCCATCTCCGTAGCCAGTGTAGGCTGGTAACCAACGGCGGAAGGCATACGTCCAAGCAATGCGGAAACCTCCGATCCAGCCTGTGTAAAACGGAAAATGTTATCAATAAACAGCAGCACATTCTGATGCTGTACATCTCTAAAATACTCTGCCATCGTAAGTCCCGTCTCTGCTACACGCATACGCGCACCAGGCGGCTCATTCATCTGTCCAAACACTAAGGCTGTCTTGTTGATAACACCGGATTCTGTCATTTCTGACCATAAATCGTTACCCTCACGGGAACGCTCCCCGACACCGGTAAAAATCGAATAGCCACCGTGCTCTGTGGCAATATTTCGAATCAGCTCCTGAATCAATACGGTTTTTCCGACACCGGCACCTCCAAACAAACCGATTTTTCCACCTTTGGCATAAGGAGCCAGAAGGTCAATGACTTTGATACCTGTCTCCAGCATTTCAACAGCCGGACTCTGCTGCTCAAAGCTTGGCGGATCTCTGTGGATGACCCAATGTTCTTCCTGATCCAGATTTTCTTTGTCATCCAGTGTTTCGCCCAGAACATTAAACAGCCTTCCCAGTGTCTTTTCTCCAACCGGAACCTGAATGCCCCTTCCTGTCGCAGTGACTTCCATATCTCTTGAGAGTCCCTCACTGGCAGACAGCATAATACAGCGTACAATGTTGTTTCCCGTGTGCTGTGCCACTTCCATCACACAGCGTCTTCCCTGATTTTCTACAACCAGAGCGTCCTTGATAGCGGGCAGCTCACCTTTTTCAAACTGCACATCGACTACCGGACCTAACACCTGTATAATCTTTCCTTTATTCATCTATTTTTCACCTTTTCCCTTCTGCGCTCTGGCACCGCCCACGATTTCTGTAATTTCCTGGGTAATGCTTGCCTGACGCGCCCGGTTGTATTTGATACTCAGATCACGAATCAAATCCTTTGCACTTCTTGTCGCAGTATCCATCGCCATAACTCTGGAATTTTGCTCTGATGCAAAGGATTCCACCAGTGCACCGTAAATGAATCCAATCAGATAATTGGGAATGACCGTATTCATCACTGCCTCCGGTGACGGAAACATTGGAAATGGCTTGGATTGATGTTCACGAATATATTTGCGCATCTCCTCACTCATTGCAGAATCTTCCATAAAATTTTCTCTGTGCAAAGGGAGCAGCTGTTTTTTCTCCGCAACCATCTGCATCGAATTGATCATTCTGGTATAAATGACGTATACCTCATCCAGCTCACCGTTGATAAACTGCTCAAATAAGGTCATTCCAATCTTTCTGGCTCTGTCAATCGTGGGGTTCTGTGCGGTATAATGAAAACTCTCTTCGATGAACAGACCTTTCTTCGGAAAATAATGCATTCCCTGCTGTCCGACCACATACAATCTCGTGTAAACGCGTTTATCCATCTCTTCTTCGGCCAGCTTCAATACATTTTGATTATAAGCACCTGCCAGTCCCTTATCGCCGGTAATTACCAGAAAGCCTACCTGTCTTCTTCCCTTCTTGATATGTGTTCGTACATCAAAATATGGGTTTTCCAAATCAGGCACATGGCGCAAAATTCTCTGAATTGTATTTTGCAGCGTATAAAAATACGGCTCTGCATCCTGCAGTGTTTTCTTAGCTTTCTGCAGTTTTGTGCTGGAAATCATGTACATGGCATTGGTAATTTTCATCGTGTCCTGTACACTTCTGATTCGACTTTGGATTTCCTTCATATTTTCCATATGTTAACACCTGCTTTTGTATTCCCCGGCAGCCTTGAGGATTTTCTCCTTCAGCTCATCGGATAACTGTTTCGTCTCTTCTATCTCATTTACGATTTCGGCATGTTCTGCCTGAAAGAATTCCAGAATTCCTTTCTGGAACTGTTTGATTTTATTCACCTCCACATCCAGCATGACCTTATTGGTAGCAAGCACCAGTGTAAGAACCTGCTCACTCAGGCTGAGCGGATGTCCAAGAGGCTGTTTTAAAAGTTCCATCAATCCCTTTCCATATGCAAGCTGTTCTTTTGTCGCATCATCCAGATCGGAACTAAACTGGGTGAATACTTCCATCTCGCGATACTGTGCCAGATCAATACGGATACTTCCTGCTGCTTTCTTCATTGCTTTTGTCTGTGCGGCACCACCAACACGGGATACAGACAGGCCAACATTTACTGCCGGACGCATGCCTGAGAAAAACAGATTACTTTCCAGGAAAATCTGACCGTCTGTAATGGAAATGACATTAGTCGGAATGTAGGCAGACACATCACCATCCTGTGTCTCAATGATTGGGAGTGCAGTGATGGAACCGCCGCCTGCTGCCTCATTCAAACGGCTCGAACGCTCCAGCAGTCTGGAATGCAGATAAAATACATCACCGGGATATGCCTCTCGTCCCGGAGATCGCTCCAAAAGCAGAGACAGAGCACGATAGGCAACTGCATGTTTGGACAGATCATCATAAACGATCAGTACATCTTTTCCTTTGCTCATAAAATATTCTGCAATGGCAGTTCCGGCATACGGAGCCACATACTGCAGAGACGCCGGGTCACTCGCCATCGATGCAACCACAACCGTATAATCCATGGCATCATTTTTTGTGAAAGTTGATACGATTCTGGCTACGGTAGAAGCCTTCTGTCCGATGGCAACGTATACACAGATGACATCTTTTCCCTTCTGATTCAAAATCGTATCTGTAGCAATCGATGTCTTACCGGTCTGTCTGTCACCAATAATCAATTCTCTCTGTCCACGTCCAATCGGGAACATAGAGTCAATCGCAAGAATTCCCGTTTCCAGCGGCACGCTGACGGACTTTCTTTCCACAATACTCGGTGCCGGATTTTCAATCGGCCGGTACTCTCCCTCCGGGATGGAACCTTTTCCATCAATTGGAGCCCCGAGAGAATCCAGTACACGACCAAGGCAGGCATCACTGACAGAAATACCCGCCTGTCGTTTGGTACGTGTTACTTTCGTACCTTCATGGATTCCTGTGTCTTTTCCAAATACAATACATCCAATCTCGTTTTTACGGATATCCTGTACCATTCCCTTGACACCATTTTCAAATATCACAATTTCTCCGTACATGGCATGATCGATTCCATACACAGTCGCAATACCATCTCCAACGGAAATGACCGTTCCTGTCTCCTGTTCCCTTGTCACCATGTCAAAATTATCAATTTCTTCTTTTAAAATGGATATAATTTCATCCGAACTAATCACACTCACTTTCTCACCTCCGTATACGTTTTTCACATGAATTTCTGCTGCAGGCGCTGCAATGCACCGCGGACACTGTTATCATACTGCTGATTTCCAACCTTCAACAGAAAACCGCCGATAAGACTGGTATCCTGAACCAGGGAAAGTTCTACCTGATTCCGCTGATATTTTCTGCGCAAAAATTCTTTCATCTGTTCTATATAGGTATCTTCCGGTTTTATCACATAAAAAAGTGTCGCTGTCAAAATGGACTGTTCTTCTTTTTTCAGTTCGTCATACATCTGAAAGATATCCTTCAGACAGGCTGCTTTTCTGTTGTAGCAAACCAGCTTTAAAAAATTCCATATTTCCGAGGGAAAAATCCGCTCAATCGTCCTTGCTTTTTTGTCATAATCCACGACAGGACTTTCCAGTATCATTGGAAGCTGCGGGGACTGACCATAAATCTCTTCTGCCTGTTTTACTGTGGTCTGTGCAATGTCTGTTTCAAACAATGCCTTTGCATAATTAATGACTGCCTGCTTCACCAGTCTCACCTGCTTCCTTCAGAAAACGTTCGTAATATCGATTGTTGTCTTCCTGGCTGATTTCTCCCGGAAGAACTTTTCCGACAGCAGCGATGGCAAGCTGTGCAATCTGAGACTGCATATCCTGCAATGTCTGCTCGCGTTCTCTTTCTATTGTTTTTCTGGAATCCTCCAGCATTTTTGCGGATTTTTTGCTGGCATCCGCCAAAATACGATTGTATTCCTTTCTGGCATTTTCCCTGGCATTTTCTATCATCTGGGCACTCTCTGCCTGTGCTCCTCTGAGTGCCTCTTTATATTCTTCTTTTAACGAAGCAGCATCCGCCTGTGTCTGACGCGCCTGCTCCATCTGCTGCTCAATCATATGCTCTCTTTTTTCCATAATCCCGTTAATCGGACCAATCAGGAATTTTTTCATAAGAAGATAGAAAATAATCAGGTTGATAATCGTGAAGACAAGATTGATGTCAATACTTACCATTTTGGGTACCTGCCTTTCCTGGTTATTTTCATTTTTTTATTTCAGCATAATAATAATCAGCAGTGCAATAACGAAACCGTAAATAGCAGTTGCCTCTGCCAGCGCACAGCCAAGAAGTAAGGATTTGGAAATCTTGCTCTCTGCCTCCGGCTGTCTTGCGATTGCATCCGTTGCTTTTCCCGTTGCTATACCGATTCCGATACCTGCTCCGATACCTGTCAATACTGCGATACCTGCTCCAATTGCAATAAGTGTTGTCATAATGTTTTCCTCCTGTGTTATTATTTTTTCATAATAATTTTTTTGTGTTACTCTGTTTCGACTGCTTCTTTCATAAACAAGGCAGTCAGAAATACAAATACAAAGGTCTGAATCAAACCATCAAACAAATCGAAATACAAACTGAACGGAAGTGGAATAATCAGCGGACAGATGATTTCGATTAATTTCATGACTACATAAGATCCAAGGACGTTACCAAACAATCGCATACAAAGCGACAATGGACGAATAGCAATTTCCAGTACATTCATCGGGGCCATAATAGGCGATGGTTCTGCAAAGCTTTTCAGCCATTTTTTGCATCCTTTCTGATGGAATCCACTGTACTCAATCAAAAAGATACTCATCAAAGCCAGTGCAGCCGTTACATTCAGATCTTTTGTGGGGGGTTTGAATCCAAAATAGCCAATCAGATTCGAGATGGCGATATAGATTGCCGTGCTCACCAAATACGGAATGTACTGCTTACCGTTTTCTCCGAGAATATCTTCAAAGAAATGGTTGACCGTAGTAAGTGCTGACTCAAGAACCAACTGCTTTTTGCCAGGATTTTCCACTTTCAGGTTCCGTACCAGACAGATGGAAAGTATGGTCATAACAGCCATGATCATCCAGGTGACTACCACGGACTCCGAAACAGAGATTCCGCCAAAAACAGGAATTGTAAATACATTCTCACAATTCAGTCCTTCCAGCAGTTCTTGTGACAGATTCTCCATAGTTCTACCTCCTTTCCTCTCTTTCCGGCAAATCGCAAGATTTGTTAGAAATAGACAAATAGAAGCGGTGTTTTTTGTGCAAAATAGACACCGTTTTTTTATTTTATTATCATAGTCCTTTCATTTAAAAGATTCAAGATTTTTTTCGTTTATTTTTTCACAATTTTTTTCGTATAAAAAAACAGAGAATACATCATTTTTCACAGTATTCTCTGTCTTATTTCTTTATTAAATGGATTTCTTAGGGAAAAAAACCTGCTTTGCATATTCACCGCTGATATCAAATCCATGATTCATCGGACCGCTTCCCTTGCCGAGGTCCAGCATTGCAGCCAGCGCACCGGATATGTATGCTTTGGCTCTCTCCACAGACGTATCAAGATCAAAGCCCTTGGCCAGATTGGAAGCAATTGCGCTGGAAAGTGTACATCCCGTTCCGTGTGTATTTGGATTATCAATTCTCCTTCCACGGAACCATTTGATCTCTCCGTCACGGTAAAGAAGGTCATTGGCATCGTTTAACTGATGGCCTCCCTTGCATAAAACTGCACAGTGATATGCGTCGCCAATGGCTTTGGCTGCCGCAATCATATCCTCCTCGGATTTGACAGACATTCCGGACAGAACCTCTGCCTCCGGAATATTCGGTGTCAGCACACACGCCAGCGGAAACAAATGCTCCTTCAAAGTGGCAATCGCCTCGTCACTGATGAGCTTGGAACCGCTTGTCGCTACCATGACAGGATCCACCACAATATTTCTTGCCTCATACAGTTTGAGTTTTTCTGCAATTTTTACAATCAACTGGCTGGAAGCTACCATACCAATCTTTACGGCATCCGGATAAATATCTGTGAAAATATCGTCCAGCTGCTCTGCTAAAAATTCCGGAGTTACCTCCATAATTCCTGTTACGCCGGTTGTATTCTGTGCAGTCAATGCGGTGATCGCGCTCATGGCATACACACCATTGGTAATCATCGTCTTAATATCTGCCTGGATGCCGGCGCCCCCGCTGGAATCACTTCCAGCGATTGTTAATGCTGTTTTCATTTCCTTTTTCCTCACTTTCGCATTAATTTTTCTCTAACATTTCGATTGTCAGCGTCTTCAGATCGCGTGCAGCCTCCTCAATATCCAGCTGTGCAAAAATGCCGCTGATAACGGCAATCCCATCCATTCCATAGCCGGCAAGCTGCATGACATTCTCCTTGCTGATTCCCCCGATTGCCACCACAGGAATCTTCACTGCCGCACAAATTTCTTTGAATGTCTCGTGGCTGATTTCTTTGGCATCCGCCTTGGACCCTGTATGGAACACAGCGCCCACACCAAGATAGTCTGCGCCCCTTGCTTCTGCGAGAAGTGCCTGCTCTACTGTCTTGGCAGTCACACCGATAATCTTGTCACTGCCAAGTTTTGCGCGCACATCTCCCGCTTCCATATCACTCTGCCCCACATGGACACCATCTGCATCAATTGCAGCAGCAATCTCCACATTGTCATTGATCACAAACGGAACCTGATATTTTTTGCAAAGTTCCTTGATTTCTTTCGCTTCTTCCAGGAAGTGTTCCTGATCCAGATTCTTCTCACGAAGCTGCACAAAAGTCACACCGCCCTTCAAAGCCTTCTCCACCTGGCTGTACAGAGTCTCTCCATTCAGCCAGCTTCTATCCGTCACTGCATACAGCAGCATATCTTTTCTTTCACACTTCATACGTATCTCCTTTTCCTCATTACAAAGCATACACGCTGACATTATACTACGTCTGCTGTTTTGAGACAAGAGACAAGGGGACGGTTCTGTGTCCGGGAAACCCAGACACAGAACCGTCCCCTCTGTCCTATTTTGCCTGTCCTATTAATGTATAATTTACTTAAAATTTATTTATTTTAAAAATTCAATAAATTTCAAACAAAAAATTCGTATAATTTACCAATAAAAAATAAATTTACTTTACTCCAAATATGGTGTATGCTTAAAATAACAAAAATAATCGTGATACAAAAAATATTTCAAAAGAATAGGGGGATTTGTATGAAAAAACGATTTATTGCTGTATTTACCGTAGCTGCAATGCTGATTTCCATGATGGGAATGGCGGTTTGCACACAAGCTGCCAAAAAGGAAGCTACTACCAAAACCGGTGATTTGCTTGACGCAGCCAAGATTATGGTAGAAGCTGCAGAACAAAAGGCAATCGAGATTAATGTTCCAATGGTTATTACAGTCGTTGATATGGGCGGAAATCTCGTACTTTTCCACAGAATGGAAGATTCTCTGCTTGCAAGTCTGGAAATCTCACAGAACAAGGCTTACACAGCTGTCGCTCTGAAAATGCCAAGTGCTGATGTAAAGAAACTGGCACAGCAAGGCGAAGAGCTCCAGGGAATCGCCGTTCAGCATGCGGGACGCATTGTTGAATTTGGTGGTGGACTTCCGATTTATGATGCAGATGGAGTACAAATTGGCGGTATTGGTGTTTCCGGTGGTTCTGTAGAAGAAGACACAACGGTTGCACAAGCTGGCCTGGATGCATATAAACCTAAATAAAATGTGGGACAGGGGACAGGTTTGTGTCCGGAATTTATTCCGGACACAAACCTGTCCCCTGTCTCCCTGTCCCACACATTATTTTATAGCGAAAAATCCCAACACGAGAATACCGAGCACAATTCGATACCAGCCAAAGGCTTTAAAATCATGTTTTTTGATATATCCCATAAGGAATTTGATCGCCAATATGGACACCACAAAGGCAACTGCCATTCCTACCAGAAGAATGGCGACTTCTGTTCCTGTGAAATGGAAACCAAACTTTACCAGTTTTAAAAGACTGGCTCCAAACATCACAGGGATTGCCAGAAAGAATGTAAATTCTGCGGCTATTGTTCTGGATGTTCCCACCAGAATTCCTCCGATAATCGTGGAGCCGGAACGGGAAGTTCCCGGAATCAGAGACAGTACCTGAAACAGGCCGATTAAAAAAGCTGTCTTAAAAGAAATATCCTCCAGGCTGTTGATCTGCGGCTTTCTTTTCTTATTATAATTCTCAATGACAATGAACAGCACACCATAAAGAACCAGCATCAGAGCAACCACAATGTAATTGTAAAATTTCTCTTCAAAAAAATCATTCAGCGGCAGTCCCACAACGATTGCCGGAATACAGGCAACCAGAATCTTAAACCACAGAATCATTTTTTCTATATCCACATAGCGCTCCACAAGTGACTGTCTGCGCGGCTGGTAATGAAATGGCCACAGTTTGGTGAAATACAGTACCACCACAGCAAGAATCGCTCCCAACTGAATCACAACCAGGAACATATTCATAAATTCTGCACTGACATTCAGATGCATCAGCTCATCGACCAGAATCATGTGGCCGGTACTGCTGATTGGCAGCCACTCGGTAATGCCTTCGACAATACCGAGAATGACTACCTTGATCCATTCAATAAAACTCATACATCAATCTCCTTATGCAATAATGGTTCCGGTTTTACCCAGATATCCCTTCTTGCAGTTTGGAATATCTGTGATTACCGCCTTGCGTCCCTCTCCATTTTCTACAAAGGATACACCTGCCTCAAATTTCGGCAGCATGGAACCAGGAGCAAAGTGTCCCTCTTCCATGTATTTTTTCGCTTCTTCTACTGTAATCTGTCCAAGAAATTCCTCCTTGTCAGATCCGAGATTCAGACTTACCTTTTCTACACTGGTGAGAATCAGAAGCGTATCTGCATTGATCAGTTCTGCCAATTTTCCGCTCAGCAAATCCTTTTCAATGACCGCACTGGCACCGCGCAGTTCTACGCCCTGCTCCAGAACCGGGATACCACCGCCGCCTCCGGCGATGACAACCTGATCGGCAGCCAGAAGCGCTTTGATCGCATCCAGCTCCACAATTGCCTGTGGTTTCGGAGCAGCTACAATTCTCTTGTAGCTGTTCTCGCCCACTTTGACAACAAAATTTCCCTTTTCTTCCTCTTCTTCCGCCTCTTCTGCAGTGAGCACACGACCGATGATCTTTTCCGGCTCACCAAAAGCCTCGTCATAAGGATCAACGACCACCTGTGTCAGAACGGTACTTACTGTTTTGTAAATACCTCTGGCCAGAAGCTCAGAACGAATCGCATTCTGCAGATCGTATCCGATGTATCCCTGGCTCATAGCGGAGCAGACAGACATCGGGGCAAACGTATAATCCGGATGGCATTTACCAAATTCATTCATTGCTGTATGGATCATTCCAACCTGAGGTGCATTGCTGTGGGAAATCACGACTTTTGCACCCTGGGCTACCAGATCAGCAATCGCTTTGGCAGTTACCTTTGTAGCAATTTTCTGTTCCGGAAGAGTTGTTCCCAATGCTCTGTGACCAAGAGCTACTACTACTGTTTTTTCACTCATATCGCTTTCCTCGCTTTACTACTCAATTGTTGCAATATCAATTAAGGTTAAATTATTCAAATCTGTATTTTCCAGACTGGTAATCAGCGCCGTTGCTGTATCCAGAGATGTGAGTACATTCACGCCTGTTTCAATCGCATTACGACGGATCAGGAAACCATCCTGGGAATGCTCGACGCCCTGTGCCGGTGTATCGATAACAAGATCGATCTTATGTCCAAGAATCAAATCCATCAGGTTTGGTGACGGCTGCTCAAGCTTGTTGGTTCTGATACATTTCACACCATGCTCTTTGAGTGTTTTTGCTGTACCTCTCGTCGCATAGATACGGTATCCGATCTTCTCAAAACGTCTTGCGATATCCACAACCTCTTCGTGATCCTCTTCTTTGACCGTGATGATCATATTTTTGTGCTTCGGCAGCTTAATTCCTGCTCCCAGGAAAGCTTTATACAGAGCTTCATTGAAGGTTTCTGCAATACCAAGACACTCACCGGTCGATTTCATCTCCGGTCCAAGGCTGATGTCTGCACCGCGGATCTTCTCGAAGGAAAATACCGGCATCTTGATTGCAAAATGTTTTGCCTCCGGCTGCAGTCCAGGTGTATAACCCATTTCTTTAATCTTATGTCCAAGAATTACTTTTGTTGCCAACGGAACAATCGGAATTCCTGTCACTTTGCTGATATATGGCACGGTACGACTGGAACGTGGATTTACCTCGATGACATAAACATCCTCGCCGCACACAATAAACTGGATGTTGATCATACCGATGACATGCAGAGATCTTGCCAGACGTTTGGTGTATTCTTCAATCGTTGCCTTTGCGCCTGCACTGATGGTCTGCGCCGGATATACAGAAATACTGTCTCCGGAATGGATTCCGGCACGCTCAATATGCTCCATGATACCAGGAA
>JAUNPJ010000030.1 GCA_030536755.1 Eubacteriales bacterium
AAGATTTTTCGGGCGAATAGAAATAAGGAATGAGTGTTTACACCTAACCGTTAAGATGGAAATGTATGCATATATATTTATATACATTTTAAGTAACGGTATCATATGGCAAAACGGGCAGTAAAGTGAGCGTAATTCATATTTGAAGTTTACGGAGAGAATGCATATGAGTGAAAGACCAGATTTGATTAAGGAATTAGATGGAGAAACTTTTCGAAGCTTTTATTATTTGAAGGAAGAATTGGTTGATTTTTGCGGGGAAAACAATCTGCCTGTTTCGGGTGGAAAGATTGAGATTACAGATAGGATTGCCTGTTTTCTTGATACGGGAAAGGTATTAGAAACTTCTGCAAAAAGAAAAGCAACAATAGATGTTGGATTACTTACAGAGAATACACTAATTGAATCAAATATAGTATGTTCCGAAAAGCATAGAGCTTTTTTTAAAGAAAAAATAGGTAAAAGTTTTTCTTTTAACGTTTTGTTCCAGAAATGGTTAAAGAGCAATGCTGGAAAGACTTATGGTGATGCAATTAGTGCATATTATCAGATTTTAGAAGAAAAGAAAAAGAGTTTGCAAGGACACAATCGTTATCAAAAGTCTGACCTCCTTGCGTTAGACTGATAACTTTCAAACTTCTGGTGAGTCTGAAAGCTCGCTTGAATTTGAATTTAGAGGAGAATGTATCATGGACAAGAAAATGGTTTGCGGCATACTGCTGACAATAATTGGCCTTGTTTTTTCTGCTTTTTGCTTTTTCAATGCTGTACTAAATCCATGGAACTATAATGGCATTGACGGATTATTAGGCTCTTTACTGGGAACAAATACACTTATTCCTTTTATTATTTCCTTTGGTGTCATGATTCTGGGATTGGTAATATGTTTTTGGAGAGCGTTTAAAGGACATAAATAAATCTCAGTTTGTAGTGGCGGGAGAAAAAGTCCTATTTTACGTTGGATGTGACATTGCTATTATAGATATTAAAATGATGATAGCTTCTGGAGGCGGAAATTTCTTACGAATGTAGTGGTTGTGTAGACATGAACGATATGATCCGGATGCCACTTTTTTTAACAAGAACCATGCAGAATTGTTTGTTTTCGTTGGTAGAATTACTGCCCCGTTCATGCTACTATGATGTTAAAAATAATAGCAAAGGTGGTACAAGTATGAGAAAAACTTACATTGACAACATCAGATGGATGACAGTAGTAATCGTCGTGATCTACCATGTATTTTATATGTTCAATGGCGAGGTAACCAGTGGTGTGATCGGTCCTTTCACACCGGTTCAGTATCAGGACGTTGTTCAGTACTTTGTGTACCCTTGGTTCATGCTGCTTTTATTTGTAATCTCCGGTATGAGTGCAAGGTTTTATCTGAATGGGCATTCAGATAAGGAATTTCTAAAAAGCAGGACGACAAAACTGCTGGTTCCATCTACCATAGGCCTGTTTGTCTTCTGGTGGATTCTGGGCTATTACAACATGATGATTGGCGGCGCATTTGAAAATATGTCTGCAGTACCAAAACCGCTCCTGTATGTCATAATGGCGGTCAGTGGCATTGGTGCTCTATGGTACATCCAACTGCTCTGGGTAGTTTCCCTGTTCCTGCTTTTCATACGCAAAATTGAGAAAGACAGGTTCTATGGAGTGTGTGAAAAGGTGAACCTTCCTGTTTTGCTTTGCATGACCCCTGTGATCTGGGGGGCCGCCCAGGTTTTAAACACGCCGGTGATTGTGGTGTATCGTTTCGGTATCTACGGTGTGGGATTCTTACTGGGGTATTTTATCTTCTCCCACGATGCTGTTATGGAAAGACTGGAAAAATGGTGGTTTCCCCTTACTCTGGCGGCATTGGGGCTGGGTATTGGATTTGTGTTCACCTTTTGGGGCGAACCATATGCACAGCATCAGGTGTTGGACACTTTCATGTGCAACGTCTACGCCTGGATTGCCGCTTTGGCGGTTCTCTCAGTGATGAAAAAGTGGGGGAATTTTGAAAATGCGTTCTCCCGTTTTATGAGCCGGAAAGCCTGGGGACTCTATTTGTTCCACTATCTACCCCTTGCTGCCTGCGCATGGTATTTACATCTCTACACCGAGGTGCCTCCCGTGTTTATGTACCTGTTGGTGGGTGCAGCCGCCTTTGCCGGAGCAATGATCCTTTATGAAATTATTCGTCGCATCCCGGTTTTGAGATGGTGCGTCTGCGGAATTGGAGGTGGAAAATAATGTTTGCGGATAATCTGATGGAGCTGAGAAAATATCATGCCCTGTCTCAGGAGGAACTGGCCGAGAAAATCGGTGTTTCCAGACAGACCCTCTCCAAATACGAGACAGGTGAATCCTTGCCGGATATTGAAAAATGCAAGGCATTGGCAGATGTGTTCGGCATTACGGTAGATGATCTGATCTGTTATGAAAAATCGACTGGAATGGGACTTATGATACCGCCCAAGGGTAAACACATCTTTGGAATGGTTAAGGTGGGTTAATTAACTGTTTCAACAAATAGAAATAATTATATGATTAAGGTGTCAAAAGGTCGTTTTCAAAATATTTATTGTGAAATTGCACAATAAATAGGCATAAACAACTGTTTGAAACCCTTTATTATAAAGAATTTTTTGTAGAATTTGCACAAGTGTTTTTTTAAGAAAACCCTTTTGACACCCTAATCATGCTATTAAAAACTTAGATTAGTATAGGTTATTATGCTTGACAAATAAACGGTCGTTTACTAAAATGAATGTAAACGACCGTTTACTATAAGGAATAAGGAAATTCAATTACTATATTGTGGAGGGATATAATATGGCTGATACAAGGGCAAAGATATTAATGACAGCATTGCGGTTATTTGCAAAAGATGGTTATGAGGCCGTTTCTGTAAGAACCATTGCAGAGGAACTTGGCATGACGAAAGGTGCTTTGTACAGGCATTATAAAAACAAGCGTGATATTTTTGACAGTATCGTGGAAAGAATGATACAGATTGATGCCCAAAGAGCAAGGGAATACCATATGCCGGATGAGGGATATGATACGAAGCCGGATGCTTATGAAAATACTTCTTTGCAGAGTATTCAAAAGTATACCATTGAACAATTTCTGTTCTGGACGGAAGATGAGTTTGCATCCCGCTTTCGTAAAATGTTAACTTTGGAACAATACCGGAATGAAGAAATGGCAGAGCTTTACAGTCAGTGTATTGTTGCAGGACCGGTTGCTTATATGGAAGACTTGTTCCGTGAACTGATTCAGAAAGGAACATTGAAAGATGAAAATCCCAGACAGCTTGCTGTAGAATATTATGCTCCGCTTTTTCTTTTTATCAATATGTTTGACAAAAGCGGAAAAGATGAGGATTATGTAGAAATTCTCCGTAATCATACGGAATACTTTATGCAGAGTCACGTTAAGGATTCAGGAGAGGAAGAAGAGTAATATGGGAAATGAGATTAATATGAAACAGTATGGTCTGTCTGAGGCATTTGTAAAATCAGTTTATGATGAATGAGAATCGGTATGCGGAAGATACACAAGGTTATTTGGTTGAGAAAAGGCAAAATTTAAGAACATTGAAAAAATCAATAAAAGGAATCGGAAAGGATAAGGAAAAATGATAAATACAAACAGTATTATGATACGTTTAGAGAAAAAAGAAGAATATCGACAAGTGGAAAAAATGGTAAGAGAAAGCTTTTGGAATGTATATCGTCCTGGATGTTTTGAGCATTATGTTCTGAATCAGCTGCGGGATGATCCGGCATTTGTTCCGGAACTTGATTTTGTTATGGAACAGGACGGCCAACTGATTGGTCAGAACATGTTTATGAGAGCAAGTATCAAAGCGGATGATGGCAGGACTATCTCCATCATGACTATGGGGCCAATCTGCATTACACCTGAACTTAAAAGAAAAGGATATGGAAAAATTTTATTAGACTACTCCTTAGAAAAAGCAAAGGAACTTGGCTGTGGTGCGGTTTGCTTTGAAGGAAACATTGATTTTTATGGAAGGAGTGGATTTGCTCCGGCAAGTACTTTCGGAATTCGCTATCATGGTTTGCCGGAAGGCGAAGATGCATCCTTCTTTTTATGCAAAGAATTGATTCCGGGATATTTAGATGGGATCACAGGTGAGTATGCAACACCACAGGGGTATTTTGTGGATGAATCAGAGGTGGAAACATTCGATAAAGAGTTTCCGGTTAAAGAAAAGTTGAAACTTCCGGGTCAATTATTCTAGATCTGAGCCGGATAACAATGGAGCGTATGCTTGTAAAGCTCAGGTATTGTTTATAAAACGATATGGAAAAGAAAAGTATGTTAATGTACATGACAAGTTACATGAAGTCTATGATTTCAAAAAAACTCGGAAATACTTGGAAGAAGTGTGGAGGAAGGATTAAAAATATTAGAAGAAAATATGCGGTGCAGAACAGATCAGGCAGGGAAAATATCCTCAAGAAGGTATGACACAGCTTTAACAGTTATAGTGGGCAACAGCCGTAGGGAATCCTGCGGCTTTTTTTGTTCGCAGGTGTTTATATGGACTTGTATAAAATGTATGCTTGAATTTTTGAAATGAGTATGATAAGCTATAAGTGTCTTTTATGGGATTCTCCCATAAGAAATGGATGATTCCATCCATGAATTTTCCAATATTTTATAAAACAGAAAAGATAGAAGGTGATGCCTATGATTGTGTGATTCTGTGTTTATGGAACTATGCAGATATACACAGAGAAGGAGAAACGAAATAGGCTATGAGAAAAAAACGAAAGAAGAGAAAAGTGCTGGCGTTTGTTCTTGCGGTACTTGCGGCATTTGCAGCCTTTTTGGGGTTTGTGCCCGGAAATATCTGGGCGGCACCCAATATTGTGGGCGGTACAGTGACACAGAAGCTGGATGCGAGGTATGCGGAAACGTTTAAATTGCCTGCGGATGTGAATGCTGTGCTGTATGATAAGGATGGCGGAAAAACGCTGAAAGAAAGTACGGATCTGAAAAATGATATTCTTTTAAATCCTGAGTGGAGAGATTATTATTATGTAGTCGACCTGACATCGGCAGGAAAAGGATTCTATGTAGTGTACGAGAACGTCGGGTACATTGGAGGCAAATATGCAGACTTAAAACTTACCTTTACAGACTGGAGTCTGCGCTCCGGAAAATGGAAGCTTCATAACAATGCGACTGGTGATGAGAAGGAGTGTAATCCGCTTGTCTGTTTTCGAAAGAGAAACGGAGGCGTATCAATTTCAATTGCCGGAGCAGCTTCGATTGAGACAAAGTTTGATTTTCTGGAGCATGGAACAGACAAAGGCATCAGCACCATGAAGGGCGGACATTTTACCGTGATGGATATTGACGATGGACAGGCGATTCGGTTTCCTGAGGATTCTCATGCAGATACGGCATATTATTTGAAAAGCGAGAATTTCCTGGAGCTGGTCAATGCAGATACGCTGCGCTCACCGGAAAGACAATATACATCCAACAGTGACAAAAAAGCATGGATTTCCGTGTTGTTTAGCGGAACTTCCGTAAAAACAGTGTTTATGGCGAAGGAACAGGCAAGTAATATTCACTACTATACGCCGGACAGCGGATCGAATATGCTGGAAATTCCGCATTTCGGATTTAAAGCGGAGGCACTGGGATATTTTGAACCGCAGGATCCGGAAAAGAGAATCAGTGATACACAGATTGCATACGATGAGGCAAAAACTGCCCAGCAGGCAGCAAAGAGCAAGCCATATGAAATCGGAGGGGAAGAAGGCAGCGATGCGTTTACCTACCATGTGGCGGCGAAGCTTCTTCCAAACGCATATGAGGAGTTTGTAATTTCTGATGCAGTGGACGAGTGTCTGAATGTGGAGGAAGTCAGAGTGGTAGATATGGACAGCCGGGAGCCTGTGACGGACCGGTTTGAAATTTCGACGACAAATAATCTGGTGACAGCATCGGCAAAGACATCTGCCCTGGCGAATGATACGTTTTGTAACAATAAGACGTATGTTCTGGAGATTCTGGTGAGACGTGACACAGCAAAGCAGATGCCGGTAAAATCCGGTTCATGGCACCTTGTGCCTAATCAGGGAAATGTCAGATATCATATTTCTGGTGTAAAGGTTATGGAAAAAGAGACGGAGACTGTATGGGCAGGTTTTCATTATGAAGAAATGGATGAGCCGCAGGCAGAGAAACGAACAGGTGCGAAAGGAGTCACCTGGGATCAGGCGAAGACGTGTGGGGATAAAGAGTCTGCCTATCGTATTCAGGAATACAATGCATTTGATTTTCTGGTACGGGCAGAGGTAAATGCCAAAGGAAATCAGATGAAGCAGTTTTGTCTGACCGATACTCTGGAAGAGTGTCTTGACATTGATGATGTGACGAAGGTTACGATCACGGACAAAAACAATCAAGTGGTCAATGACAAGTTTGCAATTCAGATTACGGAGGACAAAAACGGTAAGAAAACCATCACAGCAAGGGCAAAGGATGATGCTTTGCAGGATGGAAAGCTGTGGAAGGAGCAAGCCTATGTGATGCATATGACTGTGCACAGAAAGCGAACTCAAAACAGTAAAGATGCCATGAAAGAATGGCTGGATAAGGATGGGTTTACTTTTTTTATTCCAAATACCGCAGTGATACAGATGCAGGCGATTGGAGAAGAAAGAGAAGAGAAACTGGAAACGAATACATGCTATATATGGGATCAAATTCGCAGCGAACTGAAAATTGAAAAGACCTGCATTCCTTATGACAGCTGGGAGGTTGGAAGCCAGGTTGAATATGCGGTAAAGGTGTCACAGATTCAGCAGGATGGCTATGCCGTAAATGTAGAAGCCTGGGATGAGGATCTTCCAGAAGGGATGAAGCTGGTTGCTGGCAGTGTGAAAGTGATGGAGAGTCACTTGAGTGATGGTTCGATTGCCAATGTGCAGCCGGAAGGCGCAAACGGATGGAAGGCCACCTGTCCGCGGATGCAGTATGGAGATTCTTTTGTTGTCAGTTTCCGTGCAAAAGCAGATGAGACGGTAAACGGCAAGGATACGATCAATACGGCGTACGCTACGGCAGAAAATTTTACAGATGGAGATACGAAACGGATTGTATCGGATCAGGCGGAAGCCTGGGTGAACACGCCAGAGCTGACGATTGACAAATATGTGGACTGCTATGAACATCAGGTTGGAGATTCGGTTTCCTATACAGTTGTGATCAACAATGTGAAAGATTATACAGTGGCGAAAAATGTTGTGGTCAGCGATCTGAGTCTGCCGAAGGGTCTGAAATTAAAAGAGGAAGAAAACAATGTAAAAGTTGTATTTTCTCCGGAAGAAGCACAAAATACTGTCGGATGGCCAGTGGCAGATGGAACATTGTCAATTCGAAAACAGGAATTAGAAAATAAAGCAGAAGTCATTCAAAATCATAAAAACACATGGACGGTTAAGTCACGGTATCTGTCGAGTGATGCCAGTATGATGATTACATTTGATTGTGAGGCAACAGAAGAGATCAATGGTCTGGAGACAGTCAATCAGGCAAGTGTAACAGCAGAGAACCTTGCAAAGGATAAAAATAACACCCCGATCGTTGTCTGGGACGATGCCAAAATCTATGTCAATACCGTAGATTTGACGATTGATAAGACAGCATCTGCTTATGAGTGGCAGGTGGGGGATACAGTCACGTATTGCATTCAGGTCAGCAGCCAGGATTGCGTGCCGGGAACGATTGCGAGAAATGTAGTAATCCGTGATATTGCCATTCCAAACGGGCTTTTGCTTGAGGAATTCTCGCAAGTGACGGTGAATGGTGTCCCTGTTTCTGTAGAAAGTCCATGGGCAGGTCGTGCTGACACACCAAACCAGTTGGATGAAGAGGATTACGGCTCTGTGCAGAAGCTGGATAATCAGCCTTTGCTTGAACCGCAGGAGCGCGGATTTTCTGTGACAATCCCTCATCTCCCGCAGGGAGAGACTGCAGAGATTGTCTTTTTGTGCAAAGCAGTTTCTGTGGCCGAAGGACAGGATGGATGGGAATGGATCAATCAGGCATCTGTGCAGGCGGATAATCAAAGGGGAAATGAGATTGCAGAAGATGATGCGGAAATTTATATCAATACAGCAAATCTGACTTTGGATAAAACAGTAATCAACCATTATTACCAGCCTGAATCGGAAGAATATGATCATCGTGAGCCTTACGAATTCCGGGTAGGAGAGGAAGTGTATTACCAGCTGACAGTTCAGAACATCCAGAAAAATTCTGTGGCGAGAAAGGTTGTGATTGAAGATGTCTCGCTGCCAGATGGGTTTGTACTGTCAGGTGAAAATCCCGTAACCGTGGAAGGATTTCAGCCGGTGTGGAATGAGCCGGTGGCCGGAACAGAAGATACAGCGAATCAGTTGGATGAAAATCATTACCGGGAAGTGGAACAGAGAGAGTTCACTTACAGCCTGGAACTTCGTGAAGGGGAAAATGGAGTAACAGGATTTGCAATCATGATGGATGATCTGCCCTGTACTACGGGAGATACTCTCAATCCGGAGTGGAATACGCCGCTTGTCATTACGTACTGCTGTACTGCGGCAGAGCAGGTGAATGGCTGTGAGATCGTCAATCAGGCCAGAATCTATGCAGATAATGCAGGAGAAAAAACAGATGCAGAGAGAATTTGGATCAACAGCCCCCGTTTGCAGGTAACAAAAAAGGCAGACAGAAAAGAATACAAGCTTGGTGATCTAATTACCTATGAGGTCGCGGCTGTACAGTGTCAGGAAGGTTGTAAGGCGAGAAATGTCGTATTTGCCGATGTGATTCTGACAGAGGGTGTGAAGATGCAAAAGGATAGTATTGTGTTGTTGGATGAGTCAGGAAGAGTTCTGAACAGAGAGGACTATGAAACGGAAATTTTCAGAGATCATTTTACTGTTTTTACTAAGAGAAATCTGATCTTTGGGCAGGCACTGACCATAGAATACCAGGCAGTTACCGTGGATGAACGCCTGGCTGGGAAGACGGCGGATAATCGAATTACGCTTAGTTCTGATGAACAGCTTCCGACAGAAGATATCTGCCGTGTACCCGTGCACGCTCCCGCACTGAATATTGAAAAATTCTCTGATAAAAAGATTTATCAGGTGGGTGAGACTGGTATGTATCATTTGGTCATTACACAGCTTCGGGAGGATGTCACGGCAGAAAATGTAGCGATTGCGGATGCCATGGAGGAAGATGGTGTGACGCTTGTGGCGGATTCGATTCAGTGCAGATACAATGGACAGGAATTTACTCCTCTTTTGAAGACAACAGAAAAAGGTTTTTCGATGGAGACGGGAAAGAATCTGACAGATGAAGATAAAATCGAAATTTTTTATGAAGTGAAATTTTCTTCTCCGTTTTTGAATGGAAAGCAGGTGAAGAACAAAGTAACTGCCAAGGGAGATAATACACCGGAGGAAAGTCAGGAGCATACGGTAAAAGTTGTGGATGGATGCCCAATTCTGCGTATCCGTAAAACAGCAGATCAGAAAGAATACCAGCAGGGAGAGATTGGCCATTATACAGTGATGGTGCAGCAGACGGCGAAGGGCGCGACAGCCAGAAATGTAGTAATCAAAGATGTCATGCTGCAGGATGGGGCAAAAATAGTAACGGACAGCATTCGTATCCAAAATAGCGTCGGAACGGTTCTGGACCGGCCGGAAATTGATGCAAATGCTTATGGATATACCATACATACGGGCATGGACCTGGAATACGAAGAATGCTTTACGGTTACCTATGATGTCATGTTTGAGAAAGTTGCTCATTTGTCAGAGGTGGTGAATGTGGCACGCGCTTCTTCGGATAATGCGCTGGCAGAGACAGAACCGACAGAAAGCTTGCCTGCAGTGGTGGGAGATGGACTGGAAGCGTATAAGACCAGTAACCCTCCAGGCGGTCAGATTGTTTCCAACGGTATGGAGATTGTTTATACTATTACAGTAAGAAACAAAAGTGATCAGGAAAAGACAAACGTTATGGTAAAAGACAGAATTCCGGAAAAAACAGAATTTGTCAGATTTGTGGAAGAAGATGGAGTTCAAACGCAGAAGATGACGCTGGATGGAAACGAATATGCTGCTTTTATCATCTCCAAAATTCCCGCTGGTGCCAGCCAGAGCGTTTCATTTACTGTGAAAGTGGCAGATGCGAAGGAAGATGATCTGCTGGTCAACGTGGCACAGGTGCGTCAGACAGTTGCCCATCCTGAGGATTTGACAGAAGATTCCTGGAAGTCCGAACGGTTTTGGAATACCAATGAGACGGTGCATCCGCTCGATACCACATGGGCGCATGCGATTCATAAAGTAAAAGTGAAGCAGCCGGAAGAAACACCTGATCCAGAAGAAACGCCTGATCCGGAAGAAACACCGAAGCCGGATGAGACTCAGAAGCCAGAGGAAACACAAAAGCCAGAGGAGACACCGAAAGTACAAATTCCAGAAACGGAAACTCCATCTGCGTCAGAAAAGCCTGTTTCCGTGACAGTGCAGTCAAGCCAGACGCCTGCCTCCGCATCTTCGGGAAAGACTGTCTCAGCAGGAAAGACAGGGGATGAAAGACCTCTGATGTGGGCTGGTGTCATAGCAGCTCTTTCTGCGGCGGGTATGTATACGGGACTGTATCTGAACAGAAAGAGGACAGGAAGGAGACGAAAAAAACGATGAGAAAAGGGTTTTCGATGGTTCTGATGTTTGTATCCGCAATTGTGTTGGCTGTGAGCATTCATTATTTACATCAGTGCGGCGAAGAGAAGCAGCAGATGCTTGGTGAGGTAGAAAAACTAAAAACGGCGGGACAATCTGGTCAGCCAAAAATTTATAAAAAAGTAAAACACGAGAACACGAAAAGAGAAGATTCGGCGAAACAGAAAAAGAGCGATATGCACCAGCAATATCATCCCGTGTCGGTGAATCTGGAACAGATTGAAAAACAGAATTCCCGCGTAATAGCCTGGATTGAGATTCCGGATACGCCCATTTCTTATCCGGTTGTCCAGGGGATAGACAATGAATATTATTTGATGCATACATTTCTTGGTGAAGAAAGTCTGTATGGTTCGATTTTTCTCGATTGTGAAAACAGCAGCAGCTTTGCAGACTCGCACAGCGTGATCTATGGGCATAATATGCAGGATGGTGTCATGTTTGCTTTTTTGAATCAGTACGAAAATCCTGAAGTGATGCAGCTGCATCCTTACATTTATATTTATACCAGTGACCGGGCATTTGTGTATCGCATTTTTTCTGTTTATCAGGCAGCCATTGGCGATGTTTCTTATGAAATCGGTCTTCCTCTGGGAAGTCCTGAATATCAAAGACAGTTGGAACAGCTTGTGCATTTATCGGAATATGATACGGGAACATCGGTTGATGCAAAGCATCCGTTTCTGACGTTGTTTACCTGTAATGGGCAGCTGGCTGATTCGGAGAGAACGGCTGTTCATGCGATTTTGGAGGAAGAATTTGAAAAAATCACAAAATTGTCATAAAAAAATTGAAAAAATAATTTGACAAATTAAAGTGACAGCGTTATACTAAGACGCAGATAAAGCGAAATTACAGAGAAAACCTGTGAACAAGAGAAGTAGATAGTCGGAATATTTACAGAGAGCTGTCGGCTGGTGAAAGACAGTGATAGGATTACTATTGAATGGACTTGTGAGGGCGGCTTGAAACCAGGAGGGAGTAGATGTCGACGGGAGACCGGATCCGTTATCAAGAAGGCATGTATGTTAGTACGTGAATGAGTGGGTATGTTATACCAAATTGGGTGGTACCGCAGAAGTTTACAGAGCTTTTGTCCCTTTGTTTTTCAGGGATGAAGGCTCTTTTTATTTGCAGATATACGACAAAAGGGAGGAGAGATGAGACATGATGATACCTGACTGTGAAATAATTATGAAATTGGCAAAAGAATATGATGTTGTACCGGTATGCAGGGAGATTTATGCAGACATTATTACACCGATCGGGCTTCTTCGGAAGCTGGCAGCCTTGAGTGATCGCTATTATCTTCTGGAAAGCGTAGAGGGTGGCGAAAAATGGGGACGTTATTCCTTTATGGGATACGATCCGATCATGAGAGTGACATGTAAGGACGGAGTGGTGACGGTGGAAGAGCAGGGAGAGACAAAAGAAATACAGACCAGAGATCCGCTGCAGGTGATCCGTGATATCATGAAACGTTATCGTTCTCCGCGGCTGGAAGGCTTTCCGCCTTTTACCGGTGGCTTCGTCGGCCATTTTTCCTATTCGATGATCGGCTATGCGGAACCGAAGCTTAAGATTAAAAAGGGAGAATTTAACGATTACGACTTGATGTTGTTTGATAAAGTGATTGCATATGATCATTTAAAACAGAAAATCTGTATTGTCGTGAATATGAAGACAGATCACGTGATGGAAAATTATGGAGAGGCCACGGCGCAGATTGCCTCTATTGCCAGTATGATTCGTCAGCCAATGCCGTTGGAAGAGCATGCACAGCAGGAAAACGTGCATTTTACCTGTAATGTGAGCAAAGAAGAATATTGCCGCATTGTGGAGAAAACAAAGGAATATATCCGGGCAGGTGATATTTTTCAGGCCGTGATTTCCAGACAGTTTTCCAGTCCGTTCAAGGGGAATCTCAGAAATGCATATCGTGTGCTGCGGACCACGAATCCTTCACCGTACATGGTATATATGAATATTGACGGAAAAGAAATCATGAGCACGTCTCCGGAAACACTGGTGCGGCTTGACCGCGGAAGGCTGACGACATTTCCGGTGGCCGGTTCCAGACCGAGAGGAAAGACCAGAGAAGAAGATCTTGCACTGGAGCGTGAACTTCTGGAAGATGAAAAAGAATTATCCGAGCACAATATGCTGGTAGATCTGGGAAGAAATGATCTGGGAAGAATCTCTGATTTCAACAGTGTGGAAGTGACGGAGTACATGATGATCCATCGCTATTCCAAGATTATGCACATCTGTTCTCAGGTAGAGAGCGATATCCGGTCTGATTGTGACGGACTGGATGCGATTGCATCGGTACTTCCCGCCGGAACGTTGTCCGGAGCACCGAAAATCCGGGCGTGTGAGATCATCGAAGAACTGGAAAGTGAGCCAAGAGGCATTTACGGCGGGGCACTTGGATATCTTGATTTTGCGGGAAACCTGGATACCTGTATCGCGATTCGTATGGCAGTCAAGAAAAACGACCGTGTCTATGTACAGGCCGGCGGCGGAATCGTGGCGGACAGTATTCCGGAAAAAGAGTATGAAGAATCAGCGAATAAAGCGATGGCAGTGATGCGGGCGATTGAGAACGCGCAGGAGGTGGAACGATAATGATTTTACTGATTGATAATTATGACAGCTTTTCTTATAACCTGGTGCAGATGGCGGGAGGAATCAATCCGGATATCCGGGTGATTCGAAACGATGCAATGAGCGTGGAAGAAGTCGAAGAACTGGCTCCCAGTCACATCATCCTTTCACCGGGACCGGGATATCCCAAAGATGCAGGTATCTGCGAGGATGTCGTAAGAAAGCTGCAGGGGAAGATTCCGATTTTGGGTGTGTGTCTTGGTCATCAGGGAATCTGTGAAGTGTACGGTGCGGTGATTGCTCCGGCAAAGCATCTGATGCACGGCAAAAAGAGCAGGATCACACTGGATACGACAAGCCCGATTTTTCGGGGAATGGGTACTGAGACAGACGCGGCGCGTTATCATTCGCTGGTGGCGCTGCGAGAAACGATTCCTGACTGCCTGAAAGTGATTGCTTCCGGTCCGGGAGGTGAGGTCATGGCAGTGCAGCACAAAGAATATCCCGTATATGGACTTCAGTTTCATCCGGAATCGATTCTGACGCCTCAAGGAAAACAGATTATGAAGAATTTTTTGAATATGTAAAAGGAGAAACAGATTATGATAAAAGAAGCAATTTACCAGTTGATCAACGGAAACGATTTGACATATGAACAGGCAAGAGAAGTTATGGAAGAGATGATGACAGGAACAGCTACACAGGCGCAGATGGGAGGTTTTCTGACGGCGCTTCGCATGCAGGGGGAGACAATTGACGAGATTACGGCCTTTGCAACTGTCATGAGAGAAAAAGGCATCAAAATTGAGCCGGAACGAGAAGTAATTGATATCGTGGGAACCGGAGGAGATGAAGTGGGAACCTTTAATATTTCTACGACTTCTGCGTTTGTAGTGGCAGCCGGAGGTGTTCCGGTCGCAAAACACGGAAATCGAAGTGTATCCAGTAAAAGCGGTGCAGCCGATGTTCTGGAGAGACTTGGTGCGAATCTGAACCTGACAGCGGAACAGAATGAAAGAGTACTGAATGCATGTGATGTATGCTTTTTGTTTGCCCAGAAGTATCATTCTTCTATGAAATATGCGGCACCAGTCAGAAAAGAGCTTGGTGTTCGAACCGTATTTAACATTCTCGGACCTTTGTCGAATCCGGCAGCGGCTACCATGCAGCTTCTTGGTGTGTATGATAAAAAGCTGGCAAAGCCTCTGGCACAGGTCTTATCCAATCTCGGTGTGACAAGAGGCGTAGCTGTCTGCGGGGAAGATGGACTGGACGAGATCACACTGACTGGCGAGACGGATGTGCATGAAATTCGTTTTGGTGAGATTACTTCTTATAGTATTACACCGGAACAGTTTGGACTGCGAAGATGTGCGCTTGAGGAATTGGTCGGTGGAACGCCGGAGGAAAATGCGCAGATTGCCAGAGATATTCTGACTGGCAAAGAAAGAGGTCCAAAGAGAGAGATTGTAGTCATGAATGCGGGAATGAGCCTGTATCTCGGAAAAGATGGTATTTCTCTGGAAGAAGGTATCCAGATGGCGCAGGATATTCTGGACAGCGGCAAGGCATATGAAAAATTACAGGAATTTGTAAAATTGACAAATGAGGTATAAAAAATGATTTTAGATGATTTGGCAAATGCAGCGAGAAAACGGGTGATCGCGGCAAGAGAAAGCATTCCTTTTGAAAAAATCAAAGAGAAGGCACTGGGGCTGGAATGTGACACGGGATTTCCGTTTGAGAAGGCACTTTGCGGGAAAGACATTTCCTTTATCTGTGAAGTAAAAAAAGCATCTCCGTCCAAAGGCGTGATCGCAGAAGAATTTCCTTATCTGACAATCGCACAGGAATATGAGAAAGCAGGAGCAGCAGCAATTTCGGTATTGACAGAGACGGATTATTTTCTTGGAAGTCCGCAGTATCTCAAGGAAATCGCGGCTGAAGTGAAAATCCCGGTTCTTCGAAAGGATTTTACAGTGGATGAGTATCAGATTTATGAAGCCAAAATCCTGGGGGCAAAGGCGGTTCTTCTGATTGTGGCACTGTTGGAGCTTCCTGTTTTAAAAAAATATATCGAGATTTGTGACAGGCTTGGACTTTCAGCACTCGTAGAGGTCCACGATGAAGAAGAAATGAAGATTGCTGTGGATGCAGGCGCCCGATTGATTGGTGTTAACAACCGAAATCTCAAAGATTTTACGGTCGACATCCACAACAGTATGCGGCTTCGGAAGCTTGCACCTCAAAATGCCATTTTTGTGGCAGAAAGCGGTATTCGCACCACAGAAGATATCCAGGAATTGCGCGACGGCGGAGTGAATGCAGTTCTCATTGGAGAGACTTTGATGAGAAGTCCTGACAAGAAAAAGATGCTGGATGAATTGAGAGGAAACTGATATGACAAAGATAAAAATCTGCGGATTGATGCGTCTGGAAGATATTTCGTATGTCAATGGATATCGTCCGGATTATGCCGGATTTGTGTTTGCACCAGGACGGCATCAGGTAGAGGAAGAATGGGTCAGAGGGCTGAAGCTTTTTCTGGATCCGGAAATTTCCACGGTCGGCGTATTTGTCAACCAGCCGCTTGACCTTGTGGCCGGAATGTGTCAGCGGGGGACAATCGATGTGGTGCAGCTTCACGGAGAGGAAGATGAAGAATATATAGAAAAATTGCGGGAGAAGATAGGAAAGCCGATTGTGAAGGCTGTGCGCGTGAAAACAACGCAGGATATTCTTGATGCTGACTGTCTGCCCTGTGATTATCTGCTGCTGGATACCTATATCAAGGATGTATATGGCGGCAGCGGTCAGTCCTTTGACCTGAATTTGATACCGAAACTGCAGAAACCGTATTTTCTGGCGGGAGGTCTGACGCCGGAAAATGTACAGGAAAAGATACGGCTCAGCCGTCCGTTTGGTGTGGATACCAGCAGTGGTGTGGAAGGTGAAGACGGGTGGAAGGATCTCGATAAAGTTCGATTATTTATTTCAAAAGCACGGGAGGAACAATAAATGGGTAAGGAAACATGCAATGGGAAATTTGGTCCCTTTGGAGGACAGTATGTGCCGGAAACACTGATGAATGCAGTGCATGAAGTAGAGGCGGCATATGAAAAATACAGCAAAGATCCACAGTTTCAGGAAGAACTGACAGATCTTTTAAATAATTATGCAGGAAGACCTTCGCTGCTCTATTACGCGGAGAAAATGACAAAAGATCTGGGCGGAGCGAAGATTTATCTGAAACGTGAGGATCTGAATCATACAGGATCGCACAAGATTAATAACGTGCTGGGACAGATTCTTCTGGCAAAAAAAATGGGCAAGACAAGAGTCATTGCTGAGACTGGTGCAGGGCAGCATGGCGTTGCGACCGCAACGGGTGCGGCACTGATGGGAATGGAATGTGAAATCTTTATGGGAAAAGAAGACACAGACAGACAGGCTCTGAATGTATTTCGTATGGAACTGCTCGGCGCAAAAGTACATCCGGTTACAAGTGGCACGATGACTTTGAAGGATGCGGTAAATGAGACGATGCGCGAGTGGACAAGAAGAGTAGATGATACGCTTTATATCATCGGTTCTGTTATGGGTCCGCATCCTTATCCGATGATGGTGCGTGATTTCCAGAAAATCATTAGCAAGGAGATTAAAGAGCAGCTGATGGAAAAGGAAGGAAAGCTTCCGGATGCAGTGATTGCCTGTGTGGGAGGCGGAAGTAATGCGATGGGTGCTTTTTATGAGTTTATTCCGGATGAAGGTGTGCAGCTGATTGGATGTGAAGCTGCAGGTCTTGGTGTAGAGACCGGAAAACATGCGGCGACGATTGCGGATGGAAGCGTTGGTGTGTTCCATGGAATGAAATCATTGTTCTGCCAGGACAGCGATGGACAGATTGCCCCGGTATATTCGATTTCTGCAGGACTGGATTATCCTGGAATTGGGCCGGAACATGCATATCTGGCTGAGACAGGAAGAGCTCAGTATGTGCCGATCACAGATGCAGAAGCAGTCGATGCCTTTGAATATCTTTCCAGAACTGAGGGGATTATTCCTGCTGTGGAAAGTGCCCACGCAGTGGCTTATGCAAAAAAACTGGCACCGACGATGGACAAAGATCAGATTATTGTTGTTAATATTTCCGGACGGGGAGATAAAGATGTGGCAGCGATTGCCAGATATAAGGGGGTAGAGATTTATGAGTAGAATTGCACAGGCGTTTCAGAATGGGAAAGCATTTATTCCCTTTGTAACCGGAGGAGACCCGGATCTGGAAACCACAGAAAAGCTTCTTATTGCTATGCAGGATGCAGGGGCAGATTTGATTGAAATCGGTCTTCCGTTCTCCGATCCGATTGCGGAGGGAATCGTGATACAGGAGGCAAATGAAAGGGCATTGGCGGCGGGATGTACCACAGATAAGCTGTTTGATATGGTAAAAAGAGCAAGGCAGACGGTAACGGTCCCGATGGTGTTTTTGACTTACATCAATCCAATTTTTACATATGGAAAAGAAAAGTTTATGAAACGCTGTGTGGAATGCGGCATCGATGGACTGATTGTTCCAGATCTTCCGTATGAAGAAAAAGGAGAGATCAAAGACGTATGTGAGGCGTATGGTGTGGATTTGATTTCTATGATTGCACCGACTTCAAAAGAAAGAATCAAAATGATTGCAAGAGAGGCAAAAGGCTTTGTCTATGTGGTATCTTCCCTTGGTGTGACTGGCGTGCGCTCCGAGATCAGCACCAATGTAGAAGAGATGACATCGATGATTCGCGAAGCGACGGAAGTTCCCTGTGCAGTAGGATTTGGAATCTCTAAGCCGGAGCAGGCGGCAAAAATGGCGGCTATATCTGACGGTGCGATCGTAGGCTCTGCGATTGTTCGTATGGTGGCTGCGAATGGAAGAGACTGCGTGCCTGTCGTTGCGGAATATGTAAAAAACATGAAAGAAGCCGTAATTTCTGCTTGCAATGACGAAAGAAGTATTGTATAATAACCTACGTTGTGAAAAAAGATGGTCCTCTGTTACGAAGAAATGTATTAAGAACATCCACTTTAATTTAAGGAGAGAGAAAAATGAACGAAATCATCAAAAACATTGAAGCTGCTCAGTTAAAAGAGCAGGTACCTGAGTTCCGCGTAGGTGATACTGTAAGAGTACATGCAAAAATCAAAGAGGGTAATCGTGAAAGAATCCAGATTTTTGAAGGAACTGTACTGAAAAAACAGGGCGGAAGCACAAGAGCTACGTTCACTGTAAGAAAAACATCTAACGGTGTTGGCGTTGAGAAAACATGGCCATTACATTCCCCACATGTGGAGAAAGTAGAAGTGGTTAGACGCGGTAAAGTAAGACGTGCAAAACTGAACTACTTAAGAGACCGTGTAGGTAAACGTGCAAAGGTAAAAGAATTGGTAAAATAATTTTGATGTGTAACAGGGACAAATACTTCATGTATATTGTCCCTGTTTTGCTAATCCAGGAGATAATAAATGATACAGAAAGTAAAAGACTGGTTTGGTGCGCTGGGACAGAATCAAAAGCTGCACCAGAGCTTTCGATGGGGATTTCAGATACTGGTGGCCATCGTTTTCGGCATCATGACATCCATGTGTCTGTTTTCTACCGTTACGATGCAGGAAGGTTCCATGGAGCCTACATTCTCAACGGGCAATAAATTTTTTGTAAATAAGGTGGTTTATAAATTTTCAGAACCGAAACGCGGCGATATCATTGTGTTTAAAACGAGTCCGGATGATGATGCAAGTCTCCATATCAAACGTGTGATCGGGCTTCCGGGTGAAAAAATTCAGATTCGGGACGGGCAGATTCTGATTAACGGAGAAACTTACAGGGAAGGACGGGATTTGCCTAAAATCAGCAACCCGGGGCTGGCGACCAATGAAGTTTATCTGGAATCGGATGAATATTTTGTTCTAGGGGACAACAGAAACAACAGCGAGGACAGCCGCTACGCGGATGTAGGAAATGTAAAAAAGAAGTATATTACAGGGAAAATCTGGTTTCGAGTGACTCCGGTTAAGAAAGCAGGATTCCTGAAATAATAGAGAAATGCAGAGGTGAGACATGAACGTACAATGGTATCCTGGTCATATGACAAAAGCAAAGCGTATGATGCAGGAAGATATAAAACTGATTGATCTGATTATTGAACTGGTGGATGCAAGAGTGCCTTTGAGCAGCAGAAATCCGGATATTGATGAACTGGGCAAAAATAAGGCACGCCTGATTCTTCTGAATAAATCTGATCTTGCAGATGAGAGACAGAATGCTGCATGGGAGGCATATTTTCAGGAAAAAGGATTTTTTGTGGTAAAAGTAAATTCCAGAAGCGGTGCCGGAGTAAAAGCCGTGCATGGAGCGATTCAGGAAGCGTGCAAAGAGAAAATTGAGCGCGACAGACGAAGAGGAATCAAGAATCGTCCTGTCCGCTGTATGGTGGTAGGAATCCCGAATGTTGGAAAATCCACATTTATCAATACATTTGCCGGAAAAGCATGTGCGAAGACGGGAAATAAACCCGGCGTGACAAAGGGAAAACAGTGGATTCGCCTGAAAAAGGGAGTGGAGCTTCTGGACACTCCGGGAATTTTGTGGCCGAAATTTGAAGACCAGAATGTCGGAATCCGTCTGGCTCTGATCGGTTCCATCAAGGATGAAATTCTGAATATTGATGAGCTTTCACTGGTTTTGATTGAGTATCTGGTAAGTCATTATGCCGGTATTCTGACACAGCGTTATGAGATCACAGAAGAAGGAAAACCGGTGGAGATGCTGGAGGCGATTGCAAAAAACAGAAACTGCCTGTTAAGGGGCGGAGAACTGGATTACAGCAAGGCGGCAGCTCTTTTGATTGAAGATTTCCGAAGTGGAAAGCTGGGAAGAATCACTTTGGAAATTCCGGAGGAATTAGAATGAAAAAAATAGCCGAGATCAAGGAAGAATTTCAAAATGCAGCTTCGGGTGGGCTTTCAGCTTTATATGAAGAGTACAAAGAGGACACCAGAGCAGGTGTCCTTGCTCTTATCGAGAAATATAAAAAACAGGAAGAAAAGCTGCTCACAGAAAAAAAACGTATTGAGCAGATGAAATTTTATGAAAAAAAATATGATCATATAGGATACATTTGCGGCATTGATGAGGTGGGGCGCGGTCCTCTTGCCGGTCCTGTTGTGGCCGGTGCGGTGATTCTGCCGGAGGATTGTCAGATCTTGTATCTGAATGATTCGAAAAAATTGTCGGAAAAGAAGAGAGAAGAACTGTATGAGATTATTATGGAGCAGGCAATTGCTGTTGGAATCGGATATGCCAGCCATACAAGAATTGACGAGATTAATATTTTGCAGGCTACGTATGAGGCGATGCGGGAGGCGATTTCGAAACTTTCTGTGAAACCACAGATTCTTCTCAATGATGCGGTGACCATTCCGATGGTGGAGATCCCACAGGTGCCCATTATCAAGGGAGATGCCAAGAGCGTGTCGATTGCAGCTGCGAGCATTGTGGCGAAGGTAACCAGGGATCGGCTGATGGTAAAATACAGTGAGCTGATGCCGGAATATGGATTTGCGTCTAACAAAGGATACGGTTCGCAGGAGCATATTGAGGCACTGAAAAAATACGGGCCGTCTCCAATTCATCGAAAGACCTTTATCAAAAATTTTGTATAAGGAAGGCGGTGTGCCATGAACAAACGAGAGATTGGTGATCACTACGAATGTGTAGCTGTTGATTATTTAAAGCAGCAGGGATATCATCTGCTCAGAAAGAATTATCGATGCCGCCAGGGGGAAGTTGATCTTATCTGTCGTGACGGGAAATATCTGGTCTTTGTTGAGGTAAAATACAGGACAAACTTGCGCCAGGGGAGTGGATTTGCTGCTGTGGATGCAAAAAAACAGCGCCGCATCAGTCGCGTGGCGGCGTATTATCTGCTGGAAAATCAGATGGGAGACGAAACGCCCTGCAGGTTCGATGTGGTGTCTATTAATGGACAACAGATATCCCTTATAAAAAATGCATTTGATTATTGCGGATAAAAAGGAGAGGTACTATGGAGATAAAATGGAATGACCGTTCCTGTGAAAAGATGAATATAAGAAAGAATGGAGACGTAGTCTATCTGACATTTCCTTCTCTGGAAATGGAAACTGCCATTTATCATGGCTTCAGTACCCGTGTGGGAGGCGTCAGTGAGGGAATCTACCGTTCTATGAATCTGAGCTTTACGAGAGGAGACCTTGAAGAGGCGGTAAGAGAAAATTACAGTCGGATTTCTTCTGCGATCGGCTTTTCTGCGGAAAGTATTGTAACCTCTGATCAGACACACACGACGAATGTGCGTGTGGTAACGGAGGAAGACAGAGGATGCGGAATCACAAAACCGCGTTCCTATACGGACGTGGATGGTATGGTCACAAATGTGCCCGGGTTAACGCTTGCGACGTTTTACGCCGACTGTGTGCCGCTTTATTTTTATGATCCTGTGCATCGGGCGATTGGTCTGTCTCATTCCGGCTGGAGGGGCACAGTGGGAAAAATCGGAAAAGTTACCGTGGAGACGATGACTCGTGAGTATGGTACGAAACCGGAAGATGTGATTGCGGCAATCGGCCCGTCTATTTGCCAGGAGTGTTATGAAGTTAGCGAGGATGTAATCATGCAATTTCGTGATGCCTTTGAAAAGAAAAACTGGAGTTCGCTGTTTTATGCAAAAGCAGACGGAAAATATCAGCTGAATCTCTGGAAAGCGAATGAACGAATTTTTGAGGAGGCTGGAATTTTGCCGCAGCATATTGCTCTTCCAAATCTGTGTACCTGCTGTAATCCGGAATTTTTGTTTTCTCATCGGGCTTCTCAGGGAAAACGGGGAAATCTTGCAGCGTTTCTTGGGATTCGGGAATAATAAATGCCCTCTGTTCATGTGTGCTGTACATGGACAGGGGGCATTGCTTTAGCGTTTTTTCATTTTTTCCATCAGTTTGATGATCTTGTCGTTGTGGGAACGAACTTTTTCTACGGACACATCATGATTGATGATGTCAATGATGCTGGCAAGATATTTGCTCATATTTGCCTCGATGTAATATTCTCTTTTGAGAAGCTCCGGATCACGGTAATTCAAGTTGGTTGTAATCACACGATACAGATAACCTTTTTCGTAGTATTCATCAAATTTTTCCAGACCGTCGGTGAAGAGACCATAAGTGGTACAGACAAATACACGGCCTGCATTTCTTTCTTTCAGCTGTTTGGCAACGTCGAGCATGCTTCCGCCGGAAGAAATCATATCGTCAATGATCACGACATCTTTTCCATCCACAGAATCTCCAAGAAATTCGTGAGCGACAATCGGATTTTTGCCGTTTACGATGGTAGAATAATCACGGCGTTTGTAAAACATACCCATATCAACACCGAGAATACTTGAAAAATATACGGCTCTTGACATTGCTCCTTCGTCCGGGCTGATGACCATCAGATGTTCTTTGTCTGCCTTGAAATCCGGAACATTTTTTACCAGTGCTTTTAAAAACTGATAGGTCGGGAAGAAGTTGTCAAATCCCTTCAGAGGAATGGAATTCTGTACCCGTGGATCGTGTGCATCAAAAGTAATGATGTTGCTGACGCCCATATCGCTGAGTTCTTTCAGTGCCAGTGCGCAGTCCAGAGACTCTCGTTTTGTTCTTCGGTGCTGGCGTCCCTCGTATAAGAATGGCATGATAACATTGATACGATGTGCCTTTCCGTTTGCAGCAGCGATGATACGCTTCAAATCCTGGAAATGGTTGTCCGGAGACATGTGATTTTCGTGTCCGCAGACTGTATAAGTAAGACTGAAATTGGTGATATCTACCATAATATAAAGGTCGACACCACGAACAGATTCTTTGATATAGCCTTTTCCTTCACCGGTACCGAAACGAGGACATTCACAGTCGATCAAAAAAGAATCCTCGCTGTATCCCTGCGGATTGATGCCGGACTGGTTCCTTTCTACAAGCTCCTTACGGAAACGTACAAGCTTCTGATCTACTTCGCGTGCTAAATCTTCGCATCCTGCCAGTGCTGCAATTTTAATTGGTGCAACAGGAATTGATTTTTCCAACAATTCAATATTGGGCATGATGAACCTCCAATTCTTCTCTTTATCAATTTGTAAAAAGGTGTAAATTACCTTCTGCAATAAAAATAAGTCTATTTAATTTATATCATTTGCATATAATCCAGTCAAGGAATTTATTGATTTTTACTCAATTTCTTATCTGATTTGACTTGTATTTATATGTCGGAAATGCTATGATGACAAAAATGGAATGTATCGTTCGGCATATATAAATGAAGATAGGATGAAAAGTATATGAAAACAGCAGAAACAATAAATACCGTTTGTTCTGATCTTGGAATCACAAAAGCTGATCTTGCAAAGAAAATGGGAATGCTGCCGTCTTCTCTGTATAGAAAGATTGCCAGAGAAAGTATGACTTTTGAAGAACTTCAGAAATGTCTCGATGTGTTAGGCGTTGTGATTGAGTTCAATCTTCAATATCCAGACGGCAATGTCCGAAGCTCACAGTTTAATTATGAGATGCTTCTTGAAAGAATGGATCTTCTTGAGACAGAGCTGGAGGTAACCAGAAAGGCAGTGGAATTCCAAAAAAAGTCTTTAAGGGATTTGCGGACAGAACTGAATAGTGCAATTGGATATGCGGAGCTTGGCGGGAGACATGAATCCAAAGCAGAGCAATATCTGAAGAAGATTTCGTCGGTTCTCACTAATATGGAAGTAACCATAGCTTATGCTCTGGGTGAAGAGCTGGATGATGAGACGATCGCAGATGAACCTGGGAATATCGAAATATTGGCAGGAAAAAGAGTACTTCTTGTCGATGATAACGAATTGAATCGTGAAATTCTGAAGGAAATTCTCGTAGATTGTGGTCTTACAGTTGAAGAAGCCAGTAATGGAAGTGAGGCTGTTGCAGATGTACAGGATAAAGAACCCAGTTATTATCATTTTATATTAATGGATATTGAAATGCCGGTGATGGATGGATATGAGGCTGCCATGAAAATCCGAAAGCTTCCGAATCGAATCCGGGCGAACATCCCGATTATTGCACTTACAGCAAATGCGATTCCTGAAAACAGGGAGAGGGCGGCAGTCGTGGGAATGGATGATTTTCTTGTAAAACCGGTAAATTCAACCCGTTTGCTGAGAAGTATGGCAAAATTCAAGTGAAAATTCAGACAACTACAATCTTGATATAGAATTTGGAGTTGGCAGTAAGCTGATTTGCGGCTGTTTAAACTCTGGATATAAAAATATGATTCAAAGGAGGAAAGAAATGAAAAAGAGAAGACAGATCAGTATGCTGCTCGCTGTTGTACTGATTGCAGCGATGCTTGCAGGCTGCGCAGGCCAGAAAGAAAACACTGAAAATGCGGAAAAAGATGAGAGAATTTCTATCAGTATGTATATGTGGGATCGCTCTATGTTCAAAGAGTTGTCTGTCTGGCTGGAGCAAAAGTTCCCTGATATTGAATTTACTTTTGTACAGAGCTACAACACTATGGAGTATTATAAGGATTTGATTGCACGGGGGGAGGAGATACCAGATATCATCACCTGCCGTCGCTTCTCTCTGAACGATGCTGCTTTTTTATCTGATTATCTGATAGATTTGAGTACATCAGAGGCAGCGGGGACTTTCTACAGCAGTTACCTTGATGTTAACCGTGAAAACAGCGGTGCTATCCGCTGGATGCCTATGTGCGCCGAAGTAGACTGCATCATGGCCAATAAGGATTTGTTTGATCAGCATAACATTTCCCTGCCCACCAATTATTCTGAGTTTGTGGCAGCCATTGATGCTTTTGAGGAACTGGGAATCAAGGGCTTTCAGACAGACTGGTTTTATGACTATACCTGTCTGGAGACTATGCAGGGCTGTGCGATTCCGGAACTGATGAGTTTGGAAGGAACTACATGGCGTATGGATTATGAAAGTGAAACGAAGGATCAGCAGGTTGGATTGGACGATACTGTATGGCCCAGAGTTTTTGAAAAGTATGAGAAATTCTTAAAAGATGTTCGTTTCCAGACTGGAGATGAGGAACTGCAATTTACCGAAACGACAGAGCCATATTTTGAGGGGAAAACGGCGATGATTCGCTCTACTGCTGCTATGGCAGATCAGATAAGGGAGGATAGAGGCATCAACAGTGTCATTCTTCCTTATTTTGGAGAAACCTCTCAGGATAACTGGGTGCTCACCTATCCTATGTGCCAGCTGGCAGTATCCAGAACCGTGGAAGAGGATGAGGCTAAGAAGGCGGCTGTGATGGATGTTCTGATGGCTATTTTAAGCGAAGAAGGTCAGAAGCATGTGGCTGCCGGTACCTCTGTGCTGTCCTATAATAAGGAAGTGAAAATAGATCCTACCGATGCTCTCCAGTATGTACAGGATTGCATTGACAGCAACCATCTGTATATGCGCCTGGCTTCCACAGAAGTCTTTGCCATTTCTCAGGATGTGGCACACAAGATGATGCGGGGAGAGTATGATGCCCAGGGAGCATATGAGGATTTCAATAATCAGATTGTGAATTATCAGAATCCGGAAGCAGAAGAGGTGCTGTTTACGCAGAAAACTGCTTATTCTAATGACTTTGGCGTTCACGGCAGTCCGGCCGCCTCTTCTCTGATGAACACTCTTCGGGTGGTAAATGAAGACCAGATCGCCATCGGCTATGCAAGTGTGGCAAGTTCTCCTATTTTTGTCGGGGATTACACCATGGAGCAGGTGAAATGGATTATGACCTTCCGAAATGCACTTTATCGCGGTGAGTACACCGGTGAAGAAGTCCGACGCATCATGGAGTGGCTGGTAGATGTAAAGGAGGATGGCTCCAATCCTATCAGGCACCGGAACCAGATGCCTGTCACCAGCGGTATGGAGTATACGGTCACGGAGACGGAGCCTGGAAAGTTTACTCTGGAAGATATTGCAGTAAATGGGAAGCCTTTGGATGACAATGCTGTATACACGGTGCTGCTGGTTGGGGCGGATACTTATCTGGAACATGAAGAATTTTGCAACTGTCCAATGCCGGAAGACCTGAAAACCAAGCGAGAAGACTATTATGTGAATGATTTCACGAGTCAGGAGTATATTCAGGAAGCTCTGATTAAAACACAGCAGTTTCTGGAACCTACAGAGTATGTGACCATCCTTCAGAGTGAATAAGGAGTAAAAAGAAAGTCGAAAGGAGGGAGGGTGTCACGAGAAAACGATGGATTGCTTTATTGATTACACTTGCATTGGTTGCAGGTGTAGTTCGTGCCGGTTCAACCTTTTTCGGCTTTGTCTCACAGACGATTTATGATGAAAGCACCGCCCACCTTGTTGAAATTTTTCATCAGGCGAATCAGGCTTTGTATAATCTGGTTTCTGTCAATTGGAGCCGTATGCGAATGTGGGCACCTTATCTGGAGACTGCGAAAAGCGAGGAGGATATTGCTGCCTATGTGAATCAGGCAAGAAAAGAGAATAATTTCACGGAGTTCTATTTTATTTCACGAAATGGAGAATATCTCTCGCTGGAGGGGCAGAATGGATACCTGGATTTACGCAGAAAGCTTTCGGATTTGATTTTGGAAAAACAGCCGGTGGTAACCAATTCGGTTGTTCCAGACAAGCCGGAGATTATGGTATTTGCCGTTCCTACTGAGACGGGATCTTACCAAAACTTTGAATATGAAGCGATTGCTATCACTTTTAATAACTCTGATATGGTCAAGGCTTTGAAGATTTCTGCTTTTGACGGACAGGCCAGCACCTTTGCGGTTCTGCCGGATGGTCGTGTTGTTGTGGATAATGGAAGTGAGGACATGAAGAATGTCCGTAATATCTTAGCCTTCCTGAAAAAATCAGCGCATTTCGCTGATGAGGAGATTGACGCTCTCGAGACGGAGTTTTCTGAGGGTAATTCCGGCGATATGGTGTTTGAGGTAAAAGGCAGAAGCTATTATCTGGTTTATGAGCCCGCGAATTTTCAGGATTGGATGGTTTTGGGAATTGTACCCACTGATGTGGTGAATGCCAGCATGAATAAACTTCAATCCACTACTATGCTGGTAGTGGCTGGAAGTGCCAGCGTTCTGGCGCTAACGATTCTGATGTTTGTGATCCAACAGAACCGGCAGAAACTGAAACGTAAGGACAATGAACTTCTTGCCCGTGATGAGTTGTTCGCCAAATTGTCTATCAATGTAGATGATGTTTTCTTGATGGTGGATGCAAAAAAATTATGTGTGGAGTATGTCAGTCCCAATATTGAGAAGCTAATTGGCATTTCGGAGCAAAAGGTTCTTCATAATATTTATGAACTTGAGCACCTGATCAGGAAAGAAGATTCGGTTCATATACTGGAGCAGATGTCAACGATTCAGCCCGGAGAGCAGTGCGAGTGGGATCGGGAATATATCCATCAAAAGACAGGTGAGGTTCGGTGGTTTCGCGTGGTTGTATTTTGCACAGACATTCAGGGTGAGAAAAAATACGTGATGGATTTGTCTGACCGTACGGAGGACAAGGTAATCAATCAGAAACTTGAGGACGCAGTTCATACCGCGGAAAATGCCAGTCATGCAAAGACTGCTTTCCTGAACAATATGTCTCACGATATTCGTACACCTATGAATGCTATCATCGGTTTTACCAACATCGCTATGAAGCAAGATCCAAAACCGGAAGTAAAAGGCTGTCTGGAAAAGATTGGAGAAAGCTCGGAGCATTTGTTGACACTCATCAATGATGTACTGGACATCAGCCGCATTGAGAGCGGTAAAATCAAATTCGTGCCCATTCCCGTTGATATCAGGACAGTTGCGGATACAGTGCTCAGTATCATGTATGGATTTCTGTCAAATCGTAACCTTACATTCCGTACAAGTCTGGCAGCGACAGAAACACCCTATGTGCTGGCTGATGCCGTGCGTATCAGAGAAGTCCTGGTGAATATCCTGGGCAATGCGGTGAAATTCACGGAGGACGGCGGCAGCATTACATTTGAAGCTGCTTATCATCCCGGCCAGGATGATCGGCATATCATGGTACACTATCAGGTGGCAGATACCGGTGTAGGTATGAGTGAAGAATTTCTAAAGCACATCTTTGATGAGTTTTCTCAGGAAGAAAATGGTGCCCGTACGCAGTACAAGGGGACTGGTCTTGGTATGGCCATCACAAAACGATATGTAGATTTGATGGGCGGTGAAATATTTGTAGAAAGCAAAAAGGGGGCAGGTTCCGTCTTTACTGTGGAGCTTCCTCTGGAACTGACCGATGAAAGTAAGGTTCAGAAGCAAGATTATCCTGACACCAATGCAGATTTGAGAGGTGTGAAAATACTGATGGCAGAGGACAATGACCTGAATGCGGAGATTGCAATGGTTCAGATGCAAGAGCTGGGAATCCAGGTTACCAGAGTCTCTGACGGCAATGAGGCAGTGAGAACCTTCAAAGAAAATCCGCCGGATACCTTCGATCTGATCTTTATGGATATTATGATGCCGGAAATGGACGGTTATGAAGCTACAGAGGCCATCCGCGCTATTTTGGATCGTCCGGATGCCCGCCGGATTCCTGTCATTGCCATGACAGCCAATGCTTTTGCTGAGGATGTTCAGGCATCTTTAAATGCAGGTATGAATGGTCATTTGTCAAAACCGATTGTTATGGAAGAGGTTGTAAAGGCCATTGCACGAAATCTAAATAAGTAAGTTGAACAATACATATTAATTGAGAAAGAGACATTGACCTTTTTGGGTGTTGATGTCTCTTTTTACTGTTCGGGAAAATTCAACTAAAAAATCCGGTTGTCAAATACTTAATTAATTGGTATCATATAAAAGAATGCTAACTGTTTGTATGTTCCTGCGAGGATTAAAAACAGCTACAGAAACATTGGATTAGAGGAGCGTCAAAATGAAACAAGCTCATTGTATAAATAAAGTAGAACAAAACAGCATTGCTGAGGAAATGGGAATTGAAGCGGGAGATGTTCTGCTGGAAATAAATGGAAATCCCATTGAAGATGTGTTTGATTATCATTATCTTTTGAATGATACGTATGTGGAGGTACTGATTCGAAAACAGGATGGAGAGGAATGGCTTCTGGAAATTGATAAAGATTATGAAGAAGATCTGGGAATTGGATTTGAGAATGGACTGATGGATCAGTACCGTTCCTGCACCAATCACTGTATTTTCTGTTTTATTGATCAGATGCCGCCCGGTATGAGAGAGACTTTATATTTTAAAGATGATGATTCTCGCCTGTCATTTCTTCAGGGGAATTACGTTACATTGACGAATATGAAAGATACAGATCTCGATCGTGTGATTCATTACCATTTGTCGCCGATCAATGTGTCTGTTCATACGACAAATCCGGAATTGAGATGCAGCATGCTGCACAATCGTTTTGCGGGAGACATCCTGGAGAAGATCAAGCGTTTGTATGATGCGGGGATTGAAATGAACGGGCAGATTGTTTTGTGCAAGGGAATCAATGATGGGGAAGAACTGGAACGTACGATTCGTGATCTGAGCGGATTTTTGCCATATCTGAGGAGTTTGTCCGTGGTTCCTGTCGGGCTGAGCAAATACCGTGAGGGATTGTATCCGCTGGAATTGTTTGGCCGTGAGGACGCTGCAGAGGTGCTGGACAGGATTGAGAGATGGCAGGAAAAATTATATCGTGAGAAGGGAACACATTTTGTGCATGCTTCCGATGAATGGTATCTTCTGGCACAAAGACCGCTTCCGCAGGAGGATAATTACGATGGATATCCTCAGCTGGAAAATGGTGTAGGAATGCTTCGCCTGCTCGACACAGAAGTGCGGGAGTGCCTGGAGAAAATGGAGGGGGATGACAGAAGTATCCGCTGTACGGCTGCCACGGGAATGCTTGCTGGTGATAGTATTCGTGCATGTTGTGAGGCTGTGAGAGAACGATATCCCAATGTTGTAGTGCAGGTAAAAAGTATTCGTAATGATTTTTTTGGCAATCAGATCACAGTCGCAGGCCTGGTAACGGGGACAGATCTGCTGGCACAGCTTCGTGGGCAGGATTTGGGCGAAAAACTGTTGATTCCATGCCATATGCTCAGAAGCGGTGAGAGCGTTTTCTTGGATGATGTGACAGTAGAAGAGATAGAAAAACAGTTAAATATACCTGTTGTAGTGGTGGATGAAAAAGGGGAGGATCTTGTGCATTGCATCCTGAATCCGCCCTCGGCAGGAAAACATAGAAGGAGACAGATTTATGAGCAAACCGATTGTAGCAATTGTGGGCAGGCCTAATGTAGGTAAGTCCACGTTATTTAACGCACTTGCCGGTGGAAACATTTCAATTGTAAAAGATACACCGGGTGTTACCAGAGACCGTATTTATGCGGATGTGGAATGGCTGAATTATTCCTTTACGCTGATTGATACGGGAGGAATCGAACCAGATACCAGCGATGTGATTCTGGCACAGATGCGTGACCAGGCGCAGATTGCTATTGATACAGCAGATGTGATTGTTTTTATTACAGATGTGAAGCAGGGACTCGTGGATTCCGATGCAAAGGTGGCGGATATGCTCCGCCGAAGCAAAAAGCCGGTCGTGCTGGTAGTCAATAAAGTGGATCATTTTGCGAGCCAGATGATGGATGTGTATGAATTTTATAATCTGGGTATTGGAGAACCGCATGCGATTTCTGCCAGTTCCAAACTGGGCCTTGGAGATATGCTTGATGAGGTAGTCAAAGAATTTCCAGTGCAGGATGAGGAAGAGGAGGAGAATGAGATTCCTCATATTGCCATTGTCGGAAAACCGAATGTTGGAAAATCTTCACTGGTCAACAAACTTCTCGGCGAAAATCGAGTGATTGTTTCGGACATCGCGGGAACAACAAGAGATGCAATTGATACCAAAATCACATGGCAGGACCGCGATTATGTTTTTATTGATACAGCCGGGCTAAGAAGAAAAAGCAAAGTAAAAGAAGAACTGGAACGATACAGTGTGATCCGTACTGTAACGGCTGTGGAACGTGCGGATGTTGTGCTTGTTCTGATCGATGCACAGGAAGGAATTACAGAGCAGGATGCCAAAATTGCAGGAATTGCCCATGAACGCGGTAAGGGTGTGATCGTGGCAGTCAACAAATGGGATGCGGTGGAGAAAGATGACAAAACCATCTATAAATATACAAACAAAATCCGCGAAGTGCTGTCGTTTATGCCGTATGCAGAAATTCTGTTTATTTCTGCCAAAACAGGACTCAGAATTTCCCGTATGTTTGAGGCGATTGACATGGTGATCGAGAATCAGACGCTGCGTGTTCAGACGGGGGTTCTGAATGAGATACTGACAGAGGCCGTTGCCATGCAGCAGCCGCCTTCTGATAAAGGAAAACGACTGAAGATTTTCTATATGACCCAGGTTGCGGTCAAACCGCCTACATTTGTGATTTTTGTAAACAGTAAGGAACTGATGCATTTTTCGTACACTCGTTATCTGGAAAATAAGATAAGGGATGCTTTTGGGTTCAGAGGTACATCTTTGAAATTTATTATAAGAGAACGCAAGGAGAAAGAATAATCATGGAGAGAGTGGTATGTCTTCTTATCGGATATGTCTGTGGACTGTTTCAGACATCTTACCTGATCGGCAAAAAAAATCATATTGATATACGGGATTATGGAAGCGGAAATGCAGGAACAACGAACGCCATGCGTGTCATGGGAAAAAAAGCAGGGGTGCTGACACTTCTTGGTGACTGCCTGAAATGTGTCATTGCCATGGTTGTTGTAAGCATACTGTTTGGAAAAAATCATGCAGATATGCAGCTACTGCTGCGCATGTATGCAGGCGCGGGCTGTATTTTGGGACACAATTTTCCTTTTTATCTGCATTTTAAAGGAGGAAAGGGAATTGCAGCATCGATTGGGCTTTTGATTGGCCTGGACTGGAAACTTCTGTTGTGTGCTGCAGTTGTGTTTATTACTATATTTACATTGACGCACTATGTATCTCTTTGCTCGATCAGTGCTTATGTAATTGCTTGGATCGCTATGGTAATCTTCGGAAAAATGGGGTATTATTCCTTGGCGGAAAGCCATCTGACAGAAATGTATATACTGATGGCTGTGTTGATGTTGCTGGCAGTCTGGCGCCACAAGGATAATATTGTGCGTCTTCTTCACGGAGAAGAGAACAGATTATATCTCACGAAGAAATAGAGAAAGGAATGAGAAAATGGCAAAAATAGGTGTGGTTGGTGCAGGAAGCTGGGGAACAGCGCTGGCGATTCTTCTTCATAATAATGGACATGAGGTGACAACCTGGTCGCGAAAGGAAGAGGATGTAAAGCTGTTTACAGAAAAGAGAGAGAATCCTTCCAAACTTCCCGGAGTGAAAATTCCGGAAAAGATTGCATTTACTTCAATATTGGAGCAGGCTGTATGCGGAATGGATGTGATCGTGTCCGCGGTTCCTTCTGTGGGTGTTAGAAGTACGGCTTCGAGGATGGCGGCCATGGTTGAAAATGGACAGATTATTGTAAATGTAGCCAAAGGTGTGGAAGAAAGTACACTGATGACGATGAGCGAAGTGATTCAGCAGGAAATCCCGCAGGCAAATGTGTGCGTGCTGTCTGGACCGAGTCATGCCGAGGAGGTTAGTCGAGGGCTTCCGACTACGTGTGTGATCAGCTCGAAATGCCGTAAAACGGCAGAGTATCTGCAGAATATTTTTATGAGTCCTGCGTTCCGCGTTTATACAACACCGGATATCCTTGGTGTGGAACTTGGAGCAGCTTTGAAAAATGTCATTGCACTTGCGGCAGGCGCGGCGGACGGACTTGGCTATGGAGATAATACCAAGGCGGCTCTGATCACAAGAGGAATTGGAGAAATTGCCCGGCTTGGCACTGCTATGGGAGCTAGAATTGAAAGCTTTTATGGCTTATCGGGAATGGGAGATCTGATCGTAACTTGTGCCAGTCAGCACAGCAGAAACCGCAGAGCCGGTTATCTGATCGGTCAGGGATATTCTATGGACCAGGCCATGAAAGAGGTGAAGATGGTGGTGGAAGGTGTGTATTCTGCCAAAGCGGCTTTGCGTCTCTCTGAGAAATATCAGGTGGAAATGCCGATTGTTCAGGAAATCTGCAAAGTTCTTTTTGAGGACAAGCCGGCCAAAGAGGCAGTGTATGACTTGATGGTCCGTGATAAAAAAATTGAAAATCCGTTGCTTCCCTGGGAGTAAACGTTATAAAAAGGCTGCGGCAGAAAGGAGTGCCGCAGCCTTTTGTTTATGTACATTAGAAATATCAAAAAGGTACATCTCTTAAATCTTCCGGAATGCCGGAGAATTTCTGATTTTTGTTCAATGTATCAATGATTGCCATATCTTCTTCTTCGATTGTAAAGTCAAACAATTGTGCGTTATTTATGATTCGCTCCTCCTGCGTTGATTTTGGAATAATCGCCACTCCTTTCTGCAGAATCCAGCGAAGACCGATCTGAGCCGGAGTTTTGCAGTATTTTGTTGCAAGTACACACATGACGTCATCGTCCAGATAAGCTCCACGGGCAAGTGGTGCATAGGCCTGTACGGCAATGCCGCGGCTCTGGCAGTATTCCACAAGCTCTTTCTGATATAAATATGGATGGAATTCAATCTGATTTACAGCAGGAACAATGTCTGATACTGTTTCGAGCTCTTTCAGATGTCGGATCTCAAAATTGCTCACGCCGATGGATCTGGCACGACCCTCGTAATAAAAATCGGATAATTTGTCCCATGTCTGAAGGTAACATCCAGGAACAGGCCAGTGAATCAGATACAGATCAACGTAGTCGGTCATGAGACGCTCCAGGCTGCGGTTAAAAGCTCCGTTAATATCGCCTAAGCGCTGTGCGTTGTTCCAGATTTTGGTGGTGACAAAAAGTTCATCGCGTGAAACGCAGCATTGTTTGATGCCTCGTCCAACACCGTCTTCGTTTCCATAAGCAGATGCAGTATCAATCAGACGGTAACCTGCTTTTGCGGCATAACAGATGGCGCGTTCTACTTCATTTTCTCCGGTTGCTTTATATACACCCAGTCCAATCAAGGGCATTTCTCTGTTCGTATTTAATAAAATGGTTTTGTTTTCCAAAGCTGATACCTCCTTTACACCATATATTATAGCACATTAGCATAAAAATGTAACTAAAGTAAGAGCATTTTATTACAATTCTGATAAAAAAAGAAAATCCGGAAGAGCAGCTTTATGCAATCTTCGGGATTTTCTGGAAAAATCAAAGAATTTATGTGGCGGTAGGTTCTTCAAATGCTTTGCGGACCATCTGAAAAGCGAATTCCTGTTCGGGTGTAAGTTGTTTTGGAATCCGGAGATGGAGGTTTAAGTACAAATCCCCTCTCTTTCCGATCTTGGGAGGATAGTTCATTCCCTCTCCGGGGAAACGAAGCCGTTGTTCCGGTGACGTGCCGGGAGGAACAGAAAAAAGAAGCTCTCCGTTCAGCCCCGGAACCTTGATGGTTCCTCCCAATACAAGAGTGTGAAAATCTATCGTGTAATCCATGTACAAATGATAATTCTTGCGCGTATATCCCGGCCTGTCGTTCAGGAGAATGATAACATAATAAAGATTGTTCGGATAGTGCGCGTGAAGATGATGAATCAGCTCTTCGCTGCCGCAGATGACATCTTCTAATGGAATCAGCTGATTTTCATATGTGTTGGCAGGGATGTTGACTTTGAATTTCCATTCTTTTTCGGAGGTCTGTCTGGAAGCGCTGAATACAGGACCGGAAGGGTACTCGATTAAAACCGCTTCTTTTGTGACGGCATGGAAAGTTTCTTCCATTTCCAGGTGGATTGCGATGCGAACCACATGTTTAAAAAATTCGGGTTCCGGATGAACGTGGTGAACATGGCGGCCGTGTTCGCCATGACCGCCGCATCCTCCACAGTCCCCGCCGCTGCAGTCTCCACTGTCACAGGAGCCGCAGTGTTCATGATTCTGACCGGCGGTGTGTGTGAAATCATAGCTGTGAAAAGTGTCCCGATAAGCGCTGTGACCGTAATAATGGTACTTCTGTCTCTTGTCTGGATTAGATAAAACTGCATAGGCTTCCTGGATTTCCTGAAAACGCTCCTTGCTGTCTTTGTCGCTCGAAGAGTCGGGATGGTATTTTTTTGCCAGTTTTCGATAGGCGTTTTTGATTTCTTCCTGTGTGGCATCACGGCTGATGCCAAGAATATCATAATAATTTCGCATATAAATCATCCTTTGTAAGTACAACATCGGGTTTCTGTTTATATTATAAAAAAATTCCATGGATTTTTCAATATGATTTGGATAAAAAACGGATAAAAATAATCAATTTAAAAGATGCGTTAAATATTAGTCAAGCAAGTTAAATTCGTGACAATTTGATGATTTGACAGTTCTCATCTGTTTTGATTCGTACATTAATATGGTAAAATGCATACAAAATGTACGAAACAAAAAAAACTTTTATGAAAATTTAATAAGATTTCCTTGCTAAAAAAGCGGAAACGATGTATAATGAAGAAAATTGACAAATTATTGTCATTACAGTAAATAATTACGTTGATTTCCATTCAAAACTGTGTGAACAGTTGCGATGATAAGAAAAGAAAGCAGATGAAAAATCTGTTTAGACTGTTCAGAAGGAGGTGCAAAAAATGCATTTGATAAAAGATGAAAATGGAAATGTTGTTGCCCATGGACATGAGGCACATGATCATCACCATGACCACAGTCACGAAGAATGTAGTCATGGTCATTCGCATGAACATTGCGGAAACTGTAGTGAAGGGAACTGCAAAGATGAAACAGTTGCTTTGCTTACCTATATGGTACAGCATAACGAGCATCATGCAATGGAGCTTGACCAGATGGCAGACAATCTGATTAAACTTGGAATGGATGACGCTGCGAGAACCATTAAAGAAGGCGTTGCTGATTTCCAGAAGGCAAATATGAGATTTTCGCTTGCTTTGACACAGGTAAAGACGCATGTAAAGGAGGCATAATAAATGTGTTTGGCAACTGTAATTAAAAAATCAGATGGCACAGCAATTTTTAAAAATGTCAGCCGCATTGATGTGGAGGGAGACAAACTGATCATTCGAGATATTCTGGGAGATGAAAAACTTGTCGAAGGCAAAATCCTGATGGTTGACCTTGCAAACAGTATGGTTGAGGTTGACTGCAAATAAAGAAATAAATCGGATAAAGAAAAATAGATAGGAGGTGCCAGTATGGCACATGTAATTGCCGTTGCCGGTAAAGGCGGCGTTGGTAAGACTACTTTGTGTGGTATGCTGATTCAGTATCTGGGCGAAATTGGCAAGGGACCGATTCTTGCAGTCGATGCAGATGCCAATTCCAATCTGAATGAAGTGCTTGGCGTAGATGTGGATTATACGCTCGGAGATATCCGCGAGGAGATTGCCCAGTCAGAGATGGCGAAAGACAGCCCGATTCCGGCTGGTATGTCCAAGGCAGACTATGCAGAGATTAAATTTAATTCTGCATTGGTGGAAGATGATGAGTTCGATCTTCTTGTTATGGGACGTACGCAGGGGAAAGGATGCTACTGTTTTGTTAATGGACTTCTTCAAGCGCAGCTTCAGAAACTGCAGAACAATTATCCTTATTTTGTAGTAGATAATGAAGCAGGAATGGAGCATATTAGCAGAGGAATCCTCCCGAGTATGGAGACTGCGATTCTCGTAAGTGACTGCTCCAGAAGAGGAATTCAGGCGGTTGGCCGCATTGCAGAGCTGATCAAAGAATGCGATATGCATCCGAAGACGGTTGGTCTGATTGTCAATCGTGCTCCAAACGGAGAACTGAATGAAGGAACAAAAGAAGAAATCGAAAAGCAGGGCTTGTATCTGCTTGGTGTAGTTCCGCAGGATGAACAGGTTTATGAATTTGACTGCGAAGGAAGACCGACAACAGAACTTCCAGAGGATTCTCCGGTGAAAAAGGCACTTCGTGAGATTGTCAAGAAGCTGGATCTGTAAAAAAAGAAAAGTGTGTGCTTTTCTTTTTTCAAACATGTAAATAACCCATGGGGGAGGATGGGATTTTCCTCCGGGGCTTATATAAAGCAACAAAATAAAAAAGACAAAAAATTAAAGGAGGTCAATAATGAGTGAATTCAAATTAACGACACTTGAGGAGATGGAAGCGGCAACCGCGCGACTTTTAGAGACAGGTGCACAGGTAGGCGCTGATTCCTGGCAGATGCGTGTCAAAAATCAGACACCACATTGTAAATTTGGTGAGGAAGGTGTTTGCTGTAGAATCTGTAGTATGGGACCTTGCCGTATTACAAAGAAAGCACCAAGAGGTATCTGCGGATGTGACGTACATGGTATCGTAGGAAGAAACTTCCTTCGTTTTACAGCAGGTGGTTCTGCAACTCACTCTGATCACGGACGTGAAATCTGCCATACACTGCATGAGGCAGCTGCAGACGGAAACTACAAAGTAAAAGACGAAGCAAAACTGCTGAGACTGGCAGCTGAGTTCGGCGTTGAGACAGAAGGCAGAGATATTTATGATGTTGCTCATGAAGTAGCAGAAGTTGGTCTGTTAGAGTATGGTAAACCATTCGGAACACAGGTATTCCTGAAGAGAGCTCCTCAGCATACACAGGATATCTGGAAGAGAGAAGAAATTGAGCCGCGTGCAATCGACCGTGAAGTATCCTGTTCTTTACATATGACACATATGGGATGTTCTTCCAAACCGGAAGCACTGATTCGTCAGTCTCTCCGTTCTGGCCTTTCTGATGGATGGGGCGGTTCTATGATGGGAACAGAGTTCTCTGATGTATTATTTGGAACACCGCACGAAATTGAGACAGAGGCTAACCTTGGTGTTATGAACGCAGATAACGTAAATATCGTTGTTCATGGACATGATCCGTCACTTTCTGAGATGATTTGTGAATATGCAGATGATCCGGAAATGATCGCATACGCAAAAGAAATGGGAGCAAAAGGAATCACTGTATCTGGTGTATGCTGTACTTCCAACGAAGTTGCAATGCGCCGCGGAATTCCGATGGCTGGTAACTTCCTGCAGCAGGAAAACGTGGTACTGACAGGTGCCTGCGAAGCAATCGTTGTTGACGTTCAGTGTATCTTCCCGGCATTAGGACCTCTGAGCAAATGCTTCCATACAAAATTCGTTACAACTTCTCCAATCGCACAGATGCCGGAGTCTGATTTTATCAGATTCAATGCACATACAGCTGGAGAAAATGCAAAAGCAATTGTTAAAATGGCAATTGAAAACTTCAAGAATAGAAAACCAGAACTCGTTCATATCCCGGATATGAAACAGAAAGCTGTTGTTGGATTCTCAGTAGAAGAAATCGTACACAAACTGGACGGTGTAACAAATACTCAGGTAGATAAGACAGGAACAACTCTTCCTCTGATCGAGTGTATTACATCTGGTGTTCTTCGCGGTGCTGTTGCTATGGTTGGATGTAACAACCCGAAAGTCCGTTCCGATGCTGCTCATATCGGTCTGATGAAAAAACTGATCGCAAACGATATCGTTCTGGTTGTATCCGGATGTTCCGCACAGGCTGCTGCAAAAGCTGGTCTGATGGATAAGAGAGCAAAAGATCTCTGCGGCGCTGGTCTGAAACGTGTATGTGAGCTGGCTGACATTCCTCCAGTTCTTCATATGGGATCTTGTGTAGATATCAGCCGTATGATGGTTCTTGCTGCAACACTTGCAAAAGATTCTGGATTAAATATCTCCCAGCTTCCATTAGTAGGATGTGCTCCTGAGTGGATGTCTGAGAAGGCTGTTTCCATCGGTAACTACGTTGTTGCTACCGGTATCGATACATACCTTGGCGTTGAGCCTTACGTTTCCGGTTCTGATCAGATTGCAGGCCTGTTAACAGAAGGTGTTCGTGATTGGGTAGAGGCTGCTTATACAGTTGAAAAAGATATCGAGAAATTAGGCGACATGATGATTGAGCGTATCGAAGAGAAACGTGCAGCATTAGGAATCTAATGATTAAAAATACGTGAATAGAAGGAAAGTGAGTAGGAATTATGAAGATTGCAGTGACTGGAAAGGGCGGAGTAGGTAAGACAACATTTGCTGCAACGTTGGCAAGACTTTATGCGGCCGAAGGCCGCAAGGTCCTTGCTGCCGATGTTGACCCGGATGCGAATCTGGGACTTGCACTTGGATTTGATGAGGAAACGCTGGATTCTATTATCCCGATCTCCAGAATGAGAAAACTGGTGGAGGAGAGAACGGGAGCAAACAGCGAAAATCAGTTTTACCGTTTAAATCCCAAAGTGGATGATATTCCAGATAGATATGGAAAGGTCTGCAATGGAGTAAAACTTCTTGTTCTTGGAACCGTTGAAACTGGCGGAGGCGGTTGTGTGTGTCCGGAGCATGTCATGTTGAAGCGTATTATCAATAACATGGTGCTTCATCGGGACGATGTTGTAATCATGGATATGGAAGCCGGACTTGAGCATCTTGGACGCGGAACGACAGAAAGCGTAGACCAGTTTATCGTAGTGATTGAGCCGGGGGCACGGAGTGTCCAGACATATAAGAACGTAAAACGTCTGGCTAGTGACCTTGGTGTGAAACAGGTTCGAGTTGTTGCGAATAAAGTACGAAACGAGGAAGATGAAGCCTTTGTAAAGTCAAAAATTCCGGAAGAAGACTTGCTTGGATTTATTCACTATAATACAGAGGTTATAGATGCAGATCGTCAGGGAAAATCTCCTTACGATTTCAGCAAAACTGTAACGGACGAAATTATAAAAATTAAAAAGAAGATAGAAGAAAACTGATTCTACAATAGATTTCTTTAGGAGGAAAAAACTGTGACATTATTTGAAAGAGTATTTAATGGAAATGATGCTGTATATGGTCTGACGGAGCAGGCAATCGATGCAGCTATCGCCCAGCACGGTGAAGAGA
>JAUNPJ010000031.1:0-29506 GCA_030536755.1 Eubacteriales bacterium
CTGCTTATTCCATTCGCCCCATCTCAGATGGGGGATTAAAATACTTTCTCATTCAGAAGGTAATATCCCGCGAGGTGTTTTCATGCAAAATGCATGAAAATCCCGAGACATACAAGCCAAAATCCCATCATCAAAGATGATTTTTCATGGATTTTGGCTCGTATCTGTGAGGGTACTGAACAGATACGGATTTTTTTCATTTCAAGACTTAATATCTGCAAAATATTTTCTGGATTCTGTCGTAATAATAAAGCTCATCCGACAGGATTTCCAATTCCGTCATATGTGTTCTGTTTTCCACTTTGAGTATGTCCACAAGCTCTCCTGCTGATAAACTGCCCTTGTCAGGAATTAACACCGCTTCATGCACAGAGGAGGGAAAAATAAAAAGACTGGAATTGTTTTGCTCTGCCAGTTCTTTTACTTTGCTGCTGAAAAAAGCTCCGGAAGCGCCAAAAATCTTTTCCTGATTTGTAAAAACAAACATTTGCATTTTTATATTTCCCCGATTACATTCGGGTAATAATCTTTCTGCCTGTATAATCACACTCTGTATTTTTCACTGCCTGTGAAAAAAGCTGATGGAACGTACAGTCCCATTCACGCATCATTTCCTGATGGATTCTAATCGGCTGCATAGTTGTGTTGTTGTGTTCTTTCAATCTGCAAAAGAAGCTTAAGCCTTCCCAATGATAGCAGGGAATCCTTCCCTTCTCCAGAAAGGTCTGTTATTTTTCCTGATTGACCACACTAACAAAAACAGAATCTTTCACCTTTTCCCAACTACTTCTGTCTTTTGTATTTTTCTGTGACATTATATCCATCATACCACCTTTCGCTTTGTTAGCATGATTATACACTTTCGCCAAGACAGATTCTGTCGCTCGCAAAACAAAACACCAACTTTTCCCCATAAAAAAAGAGACAGAAGAATTGCTTCCTCTATCTCTATCCGTTTCATCCTATACTTCATGCTATATTAGTCAACAGCGATGATTTCTTTTTTATTGTAGGATCCACAAGCTTTGCAAACTCTGTGCGGCATCATTAATGCTCCACATTTGCTGCATTTTACTAAGTTCGGAGCGCTCATTTTCCAATTTGCTCTTCTCTTATCTCTTCTTGCTTTAGATGATTTATTCTTTGGACAGATTGACATTGATTACACCTCCTTAAACTTGCTGAATATATCACTTATTGCGGCCATTCGCGGATCTAACCGTTCCTCATGCTCGCAGGAACAGGTTTCGTGATTCAGGTTTGCACCGCATTGGCTACAAATACCTTTACAGTCCTCTTTGCAGAGCACCTTCAAAGGCCATTCAATCAGAACTTCATCGTAGACCAATTGATCCACATCCAGCTCTGTCTGAGTGATGAAATTACTCTCGTCTAAATCTTTTATCCGGTCTTCTTCGGATTGCTTCATATCCAGCTTGCGCTGAATATGCAAATCAAAAACCGTAGGAACATCTTCCAGACAGCGGTCACATGGAATGTTTACCACAAGTCTTCCTGTGCCTTCGATTTCCAATTTCTTTTCTCCTGCATTGGTAATACTCAATGTCAGCGGAGCCTTCTCTACAATCTTAAATTCTCCAAGCTGAGATTGGATAGCATCCATCTCGATATCAACTGTAAAAGTTTCTTTCTTCTCATCATGGAGAAGTATGTCTGATAATTGAATTAGCATAATAATCTCCTAATCACACCTAAATGATTATACATATTAAAATGTTATTTGTCAATAAAATTCAAAAAAATGTTTGTATATTTTTAGAACCGCAGGCAGAAAGCCTGCGGTCCCTCTTAGGTATCATTATGTTTTTATTTCTTAGTAACCAGCTCTACTGTCTCTTCACAGATTGCGATTTCCTCGTTTGTAGGAATGACACAAACAGTAATCTTAGAGCCTGGTTTTGTGATGATCACTTCTTTGCCGCGGCAGTTGTTTGCTTCCTCGTCAAAGTCGATGCCCAGGAATGCAAGATCTTTACAAACTTTCTCACGGAAAGCGATTGCATTCTCACCAACACCAGCGGTAAATGTGATAACATCTACACCGCCCAGTGCAACCATGTAAGAACCGATGTATTTCTCAATGCGGTAAGCATATGCTTCCAGACAGTTGATTGCATCCTGATTGCCTTCTTTTGCTGCTGTTTCCACATCACGGAAATCACTGGAAACACCAGTCATACCGAGCATACCGGATTTTTTGTTCAGGATATTCAGAACTTCAGATACTGTCAGGTTCTCTTTGTTGCACAGATACTCAACGAATGCAGGATCAATATCACCGGAACGAGTTCCCATGATCACACCTTCCAAAGGAGTCAGTCCCATGGATGTATCGATACATTTTCCTTCTTTTACTGCGGAAAGAGAAGCACCGTTACCGATGTGGCAAACGATTGTCTTCAGCTCTTTTGGATCTTTGCCTAGGAACTCTGCTGTTCTCTTGGATACGAACTTGTGAGAAGTTCCGTGGAAACCGTATTTACGGATTGCATATTTGTCATAGTATTCTTTCGGGATACCGTACATATATGCTTTTGGAGGCATTGTCTGATGGAACGCAGTATCAAATACAGCTACGTTTGGTACACCTGGCATCAGTTTCATGCAGGCATTGATTCCCATCAGGTTTGCCGGGTTATGTAATGGTCCAAGGTCAACACATTCTTCGATAACTTTGATTACTTCTTCATCGATGATAACAGAATCTGTAATCTTCATTCCGCCGTGCAGTACACGATGTCCGATTGCGTCTACTTCCTCAAGGCTCTTAACCACACCAGATTTCTCATTTACAAGAGCATCCAGTACCAGCTGAATCGCTTCTACATGGGTAGGCATTGCAGCTTCTGTTACTTCTTTTTCACCATCTTTTGGCTGGTATACAAGACGTCCGTCAATGCCGATACGCTCGCAGAGACCTTTTGCCAGAACGTCACGGTTATCATAATTGATCAACTGGAATTTCAGAGAAGAACTTCCGCAGTTTACTACTAATACATTCATGTAAATTATCCTCCAATATTATCTTATCTGTAGTTTTTCCTACATATTCTGGCACTGTACTGCTGTGATTGCAACAACACCAACGATGTCTTCTGCGGAGCATCCACGAGACAGATCGTTTACAGGAGCAGCGATACCCTGGGTCATTGGTCCGTATGCTTCTGCTTTTGCAAGTCTCTGTACCAGTTTGTAGCCGATGTTACCAGCATCCAGGTCTGGGAAGATCAGTACGTTTGCTTTTCCTGCAACTTTGCTGTCCGGAGCTTTGGAAGCACCAACGCTAGGAACGATTGCTGCATCTAACTGAAGCTCGCCGTCCAGTGCAAGGTCCGGATTTGCTTCTTTTGCGATTCTTGTAGCCTCAGCTACTTTGTCAACGTCTGCGTGTTTTGCACTTCCTTTGGAAGAATGAGACAGCATAGCAACTCTTGGCTCATTTCCTGTCAGCTGACGGAAGGACTCTGCGGAAGACTCTGCGATTGCAGCCAGCTCTTCTGCTGTCGGGTTCTGGTTCAGTCCGCAGTCACCAAATACGAATACACCGTCATCGCCATACTCGCAGTCCGGTACTACCATCATAAAGAATGCGGAAACAAGTTTTGTGCCAGGTTTTGTCTTCAGAACCTGCAGACAAGGTCTTAATGTGTTTGCTGTAGAATGGCAGGCACCAGCTACCAGTCCGTCTGCATCACCCATTTTCACCATCATAACGCCATAGTATGTATAGTCGTTCATGATTGTCTCTCTTGCTTTCTCCGGTGTCATGCCTTTTTTCGAACGCAGCTCAACCAGCTTGTCAACGTAAGCATCTGTTTTCTCAAATGTTGCTGGGTCGATTACAGTTGCTTTGGATACGTCAAGACCTTCGCTTCCTTTCTTTACTGCTTCTTCACTACCAATAATGATCAGGTCAGCCAGGTCCTCAGCTAAAATCTGCGCTGCTGCTTCGTACGTTCTTCTGTCTTCTGACTCCGGCAGTACAATTCTTTTTTTGTCTGCTTTTGCTCTTGCTTTAATTGTGTCAATAAATCCCATGATTCGATGACTCCTTTCGTTTTCTACTCATTTATTTATTATACCACAACCCCCTTGTATTTCAACCTCTCTAATGGTAGAATATGCATAAAAAATTTGTTTTTTTTGAGGTGCAACTATGAAAACTGTAGGTATTATTGCCGAATATAACCCATTTCACAACGGTCATGCCTACCACATTCACAAATCCCGGGAATTAACCGGGGCTGATTTTGTAATTGTCGCCATGAGCGGTGACTTTGTACAGCGTGGGGCTCCTTCTATCTTAGATAAGTACACGCGCACCCAAATGGCGCTTTGCTGCGGTGCAGACCTTGTTTTGGAGCTTCCTGTCCGCTATGCCTGCGGCAGTGCCGAATATTTTGCCACAGGTGCCGTCAGCCTTCTTCACAATCTTAGCGTTGTGGATGCACTCTGCTTTGGAGGAGAATCCAATCAGCTTTCATTTTTCACGAAAATCTCAGAAATTTTATTCAACGAACCGGATTTTTATTCAGACAGACTTCGCGAGCACCTGTCCTGCGGTCTTTCGTATCCGACTGCACGGGCAAATGCCCTGTTGGATTATTGTCAGCAAGCTGACAAATCCGGCTGTTTTTGTGATGCTCAAAATCTGTCTGCATTCCTCGCATCTCCCAACAATATCCTTGGAATCGAATACTGCAAGGCACTTCATCGGCTCTCTTCCTCTATAGAACCAGCTGTTTTGCAGCGGGTAGAATCAGATTATCATCAGGAAACATTGTCAGAGCAGTTCAGCTCTGCCACAGCTATCCGCCGTCACCTGGCAGAAAAAGATTTGCATTCCATCAAAAATCAGCTTCCTCCGGAAGCATTTTCTCTTCTGAAGGAAGCTGTTCGTACAAATCGTCTGTCCACTTTGGAAGACTATTCTCTCTTATTAAAGTATAAACTCATGTGTGAGACACCGGAAAGCCTGACGCAGTATCAGGATATGTCTGCGGAACTTGCCAATCGCGTTTATGGTAAATTGAATCAGTTTGAAAGCATCCCTCAGTTCATTCAGGAACTAAAAACAAAGGAACTTACCTACACAAGAATCTCCCGGGCGCTGCTTCATGTACTTTTAAATGTACAATCTTTCTCACTGGCAGCAAATTCTCAGGATATTGCTCCTTATGCACGCATTCTTGGTTTTCGCAAAGACAGTGTCTCTCTGCTTGGTCAGATTAAGAAAAAAAGCTGCATTCCGCTGATTTCCAAACTGGCTGACCGCCAAAAAATACTGAATGGCGATGGGCTTGCCATGCTGGATGAAGACATCTGGTGTGCGAATCTGTATGAGAGCGTTGTGGCGAGTCACTCGTCTGAGGGATATAAAAATGAGATTGCAAAGGGGATTGTTGTGGTTTAATGGGACAGGGGCCAAAAAAGGCCCCAAACAAAATCAAAAGTAATGTTAATAGAATAAAATTTGTTTTCTTCTTCATAAAATAATCTCCATTCTACACCAGTCCCCCAAATACAGATGTAGGATCAATACGGCTTCCATTTTTTCTCAATTCAAAATGCAAGTGAATTCCGCTTGAATTTCCGGTTGTTCCGATATATCCGATTATATCGCCTTTTCGTACATTTCTTTTCGCAATGACATAAGTTCCGGTGCTTCCACTCACGCGTTTCGTTCTGGAACTGCTAATCCACTGATTTGCACCGGAAAATCGATTCAAATGACAATATTTTGCCGTATATCCGCCGCTCGAAGACTTAAACTCAATAAAATTTCCATAACTTGTCAGATATTTTACGCCATTATATACACGATAAGCCTGTTTATAAGTAACCGTTCCATCTGCAATCGCATATACCGGAGTATTGTAGGAAACATTTCTGTTAATATCATGATAACCATACCAGGAACCATCATAAGTTTTTTTACTGAATTTGCAGCCTGAAGGTACTGGTGAAGTCACACCTGAATTTTTATCTTCTTCTCCCTTCCATGCTGCATCTGAAGAACGAATCCATCCAATCTTGTTTCCTCCGCTAACCGGATAACATACCTGTGTAAAATTGCCTCTTGTTCCCAATACAATCACTTTATCTCCCGCATCAATATAACCATAAGATTTACTGGTACTATCTCTCCGGTACGTTGTTATTCTTCTGGCTGCTTCTTTCGTATATCCCCCAGTTGCTAAAAGCACAGCACTGGTCGGAATATAACCATCCCTAGTTCCTCCACGAGACAGTGGATACGTTACCTTTAAGTAACTGCTTTCAATCTCACGAATAAGCAATTCATCTGTCGGATAAATCGTACCAATCTTTGTTTGAAAACTTGGACTGTTGTAAACCTTCGTATATCCGCTTGAAATCGTATAACATTTCATAAAACCAGCTGCATAACTCTCATGTGTTCCTAATGTTGGCAACAGCATCGTAACCAACAACATCAGGCATAAAAACTTTGACATTAATTTTTTCTTTGACATTTCACATCTCTCCTTCCATAGTAATCACAACTTTTGCTTCCTTTTGTTGATTTTACTATATCAGAAACATCTCTGCTTTTGTGTAATCTGTCATTTTTCGCACGCTTTCTGTTGTTTTTAACCAAATTGTAGTTATTTCAAATATTTATTTCGATTTGCCGCCGTATTGCTCCGGAACGGATAAGCCTTATACTTGCCCATATGAGTCTTATTGAATGAAGTATACTGATTTTTGCTTACTTCTTTAGATTTACTTCCTGTCTGAATTGACCAGGACTCATACTGCCTGTAATGCCAGTTTGTGGAAGCATATTTCAATGTCAGTTTTGTTCCAGTGAAGCGATATGCCAATTTGCAGCTAGTCGTCGTATTCTCAGCTCTGGTCAGCAATGTTTTATCGCTACTGTTATAATGAACCGTATTATCCTTCCAAATAGAAGAATGAGACATCGAAGAATCAAAAACAACGTCTCCATTCACATACCATCCAAACGGAACTCTCCCAATAAATTTTACTTTTCCTTTTACCACAGAATACAAATATTGCTCTCCTGGAGAATAAGCCTGAATAATCAATTCCTTGATTCCATCTTTATTCATATCAAGAAGCGCAAACTTCTTCATTTCATAAAAATATTTTCCCTGTTCATTGACCATGTGCTTTTCCAAATATTTTCTGTACAAGGCATTGACATTTACTTTTTTCTTCTGTTGTGCAACAACCGTATTGGATTCGCTAATTGGAGCTGATGGTTCTGCCTGCGTTTCCGATACACTTCCGAAAAGCAAAAAAACAGCTGTATATAACGCAATTATCAATTTCATATTCTTTCTCATATTTACCTCTTTATACTTTATTCTATGAAAACTTTACGATGCGTAAAAAGCATTGGAAAACAATGGACTCCTGCTTTTGCCTCCACCTGTGGTCAGCGCTTTTATCCACCCTGATTTTCCCGCACTGTTTGTAAGTTTAATCCACATTTTCCCATCTTTCAGATAATACTTATTTGCAGTCACTTTCTGTCCATAATTTGCCGTAAAAGATACCAAACTGCTTCCAGCTTTCTTATATACCGGAAATTTCTTATCTACAATGTATACACCACTGTTTTCAATCACCCCACTATAGGAAACACGTTTTAATGTACCATCTTTGTATTTGTATTGAAAAATAAAAGATGCACCCGCAATCGTCCAATTCATAGATGAGACTTTCACACTCATTGTATTTCCAGATACCTTAATTCCATTAGAAGGATACCAGGAAACATATGATTTGCTTTGATATTTCTTCATTAAATTGTTTATATCCACGACTGTACTCATCTTCTTATTTTTATACTGAAGTATCCTATCGCACGACATACTTTCACCTTCCATCCAAGCATATACAAAATTTTTTCCATTACCTAGGGTAATCATTTTTATTCCCGCTGATTGCCACCAATGATTGTTTGGCATGTTATATACTTTTTTTCCATTCACATAGACAGATGCCAACATCTTATACCCTGACTGAGAAGTTCTCATCTGTATACTGTCTTTTTTTCCATCTCCATCCAAATCGTATGACTGATAAGTTTTATTTGTCTGCAAAGTAGTCACTCCCGAAGTAGCCGCCTTGACCGGTGTTTTCATCAACATTATTGACAGAACCATAATGCCCAAACAACATATGTGCCACCAAATCACCCTTGGAGTTTTCTTTCTGTTTTTATCGTATGTCTTCATAAAATTCTCCTTTCACAATAATAAAAACTTTCGTTTTCTTTTGTCAATTCTACTATATCATAATAAAAACATCTCTTCTTCACTTCCCAGTGTAACATACTTCCATGTCTTCAAGAATTATTCTTTTTGAGTTTTACTCTATTTTTCTCCTTGAAAATAGTCTTGTTTTCTTTTTGAAAAAACGGGCGTTTGTATCCTTTGGATAAAATATCCAATCGAAAATATCCACCTCTTCGTGCTCGGCTATACAATTTGTTTTTATAATAATACCAGGGACCGGCAGAAGTGCTTTGCGGAATAAACTCATTTAATTCGACCACTTTTCCATTTTTGTAGGTACACACACGAATTCCGTATCCATAATATTTTTGGAAGAAGATATAATTGAATGCGTTAGTTACCATCAATATCGGCTGTTTTTTATATCCGGCATTCACTATCGCATAATGCCATCCACGGTAATTCGTTTTCAAATATTTTTTGTACGCTGCTACAGCAGGCGAAGTGTTTTTCGTGCCTACAGTGTAGATGTCATAGACTTCCAAAGCGGCTGCCCTGACCGGAGTTTTTATCCATAACATTGTCAGAATGCATATTGCAAAGCACAGACTAATCCAAACTACTTTACTTTCTCTTTTCCCGTTATAACTCATCATAATAATTCCTCCGTTTTTCATTGTCACCAGACACTTTCTCTTATGTATATCCATAATCTTACAGTGGCAAAAAATAGGAAAGAAGTTGTTCATAGCTTTCCTGTGTATAATATGTCAGAAAAATGATAACCATGGTATCTCCATCCTTTTTTATAAATAACGTTACCATGTATTCATCCTCATCTTCCTTCTCATTATAGGAAAAGCCAACGAAGGGGACACCACCAATCTCTGTTTTTATCGTATTCGAATACACTTTTTCTGGATTTTCCTCCTGATAGGAATTCTTTAGTTCTTCAATGTATTGTTCTTCAATAATGTCAGGAGAAGATTCCTCCATATGGACAACCATAATAGAACTATTATCTTCTATATCCACTGCGAGCATTTCATAAGATTCATCTTTCGTTTTTATTAACATTTCCTCCGGCATGGTGCATTTAATACCAAGGCTCTCATTGATATATCCCGTGTCCGTTGCTTCTTCAGATATCTCCTCCCCTGTTCCTTCTGATGTTTCCTGCGCGTTTTTCTCTCCATCCTCATCATTTTGTAATGGCGAAAAGCAGGAAAGAAGCTGTTCATAGTTTTCCTGTGTAAAATATAAAAAAGCAATGACAACCATAGTATTTCCTACCTTTTTCACATACAAGGTTTCTGTGATTTCATGATCATTCTCTACGAGTATGCAGGAATAATTCGTGAAGGGCAGACCGGCAAGTTCTGTTTCCACCGTATCATGCATCTCAACCACCTCTTGTGTTTCATACAGTGTTTTCTTTACTTTTTTAATGTATTGCTTCTCACTGATGCCAGAAAAAAGCAGTTTTTCATGGCCGATTAGAAAACCGCCCCCGGTATTGATGTCTATTGCCATCATTTCATAAGCTCCTACATCAATATCCTCTTCCCCATATAATTCATCCAGATAATTCCCCATCGCCTCATTTATTTCCTCATCGGTTGCCATTACCATATCCTCCGACAACGTGCATTTAATGCCAATGCTCTCATTGACATACTCTGTATCCGTTTTTGTTCCAGGTATATATTCCACTTTCGCATCTTCTTTGGAAGGCTCCTGCACTGTTTCCTCCACCTCTGTTTCTTCTAAGTTCTCTTCCAAATCTGCTGCCTGTGAATTTTCTGCAGAACTTTTCTGAGCAGCATCCTGTTTTCCACAGCCTGCAAGCATCATGCATCCCATACTGAGTGCCGAAATCATCGCAATCCATTTTTTCTTTTTCATATTCCTTTACCTCTCGTATACCTTCTTCTACTCATCCCACTCGCATACATATCCATGGCTGTCATTGGGATTGTCCCGGAAATCATTCCATGTGTACGCCAGTCCTTTATATTTCGGAACATCTATCCTGAGCATCCCAATGTAATCCTCCGTGCCGCCGACACCCCAGTCTCCATTATCTGGCTGCCCTTCTCTCCAATTATTATAGTTGAATGCTTCCCCTGTTATCCAGTAATACTGATTGGGCTGTACACCGCTGTCCGTAGCACCAAGCCAATAAAACACATTCTCTCCTTTGCTGATCAGTTCCTCGACAAACTGCTGTTCTTCCGGAGATGTGATTGTCACAAGATGACCGCCCATCTCCTCACACTTTCTTCTGGCATCTGTCCAGCGAATTTCCTTGTCATCATCGAAAATCTGATAATGATGTCCGGCGAAAGACATTTTTTTATTTTCGTCTTTCTTCTCCTCTTTCTCTGTTCCTTCTTCCTCATTCATGGCTTCCTCAATGATTTCCTCCGCCAGTGCTTCCGCAGATTTTTCTAAATCTGTACTGCCCGACTTCTCATCCATCCAGACGAAAACTGCGACCATCCCTGTCAGCAGAAATAACACACATGCGAGTATCATAACAATTATCTTCAAATGGCGATTCGAAGATATCTTTGGTTTCTTTGCTTCCGACTGTGCCGTTTTCGGAACAGATTTCTTCAACGGTACCAGGGTAGACGTACTATGCGAATTCCCAGTCTGCGTTTCATACAAAACCCTGTGCAGTTCCTCCATCGATTGAAAGCGCGCATTTCTATAGACACTCAATCCTTTGAAAATTACATATTCTACTCTTTTCGGACACTCAATCTGAAATGCAGAAAATGGTTTGAGTTCATCCTGATACGTACGTTCCATTGCCTCCGGCGGAGTTATCCCCGTAATACAGCGGTACATCGTTGCACAAATGGCATACACATCTGTCCATGCGCCCTGTTCTCCATGCGTTCGATACTGTTCCTCCGGAGCGTATCCAGGCTTCAACATGATCGACAGACTTTTTCCGTCCTTAATAAAATCTCTGGCACCTCCAAAATCCAACACTTTGATGCTTCCGTCTGCCCGAATCATCAGGTTGTCCGGACTGATATCACGATGAATCAGATTCATCCTATGCACCTGTCCGAGCGAACGAATAACCGGTTCCATCATTTTTAGTGTTTCAGACACGGAAATCTTTCCGCCTTTTTCTTTCAGATACGTTTTCAACGTTTTCCCGTCAATATACTCCATAACAATGTAAGCGGTATGATTTTCCTTGAAGAAATCTCTTACCGCAACAATCTCCGGAAGTGTATCACAGCGGGCGAGCAATCGTGCTTCATTAATAAACTTCTCTCTTCCAGCTTCAAAAATCTTCTGCTTGTCTCCTGTATAGGAACAGACTGTACAGTTGTTGCCTTTCGTATCTCGAATTGCACAGCCATGCGGATAATACTCCTTGATTGCCACGCGCATCTCCAGATTCAGATCCATACCGATATAAGTAATTCCAAATCCGCCTTCCCCTATAGCCGTCCCCACAAGATATTTTCCTGCAAGAATCGTACAGGGTTTCAGATGATGCGGCGGCACCGATGCTTTGGCCGCATCAAAACCACAATGCTCACAGATTGCATTGGGACTTGACTTTTCCTTCATACACTTAATACATAAATTTTCAAATTTCATTGTTCTCTCCCATATTTCCTGCTTACTGCAGACTCTTGAGTAAAAATACATTGTCCGCACTCCCAAGCACCAGCATTCCTCCCGCCTGCACAACCACAGCCTGGCCATTCGGAAGAGCAATGTTTTCATAAAAAGTTCCATTGTAGGAGTAATCTGTTACTTCAAACTTTCCTCCGGGCAATGCTTTTACAGCACAGTGAATCCGACTGACTTTCGGATGAGAAATCTGAATATCACATCCCGAATCCCTCCCAATCCTGCAGCTCTCGTCTCCCCTGAACACAAAAGTTTTGCCTTTGTAATTTCCAAACAACCCTTCAATTTCTGCCTTCGAACTTCCCGACCGGACAGGAGACTTTCCGCTCTCAACTGGCCGATATCTGGTTTCTTTTTTTCTAACCGCTCCATTCGGCACAACAGTTCCTTCCGGAACCGCCTGAGCCTGTTTTAGTATCAAAAAAACTCCCGTTGCAATACTCCAGCACATACAGAAAAACTGAATGAAAATAGCAAAAATCATAGAAGAACCTCCGGAAACTCCGTAAACTCCCAACATTACCATTTGTATGAGATTTCCAAACGCAAATAAAAAATATATAACACTGATAAAAATCAAAGCTCCCTTTGACCGAATCTGCAATCTGACAAGATACAATCCGGCCAAAATCCGAATCGTCAGTCCCAGAACTGCAACAAGAAGAAAAACCAGAACCAAAACAATCTGTATTCCTCCCAGATTTTCCCCTGTCAATTCTCCGATCCATCCCTGAGTCAGAGAAGAAGCCATCCCTATGACAACTGTCGCAATTAAGGCTCCGATTCCATATATTCCAGCAAATACAAATGTTATGATTCCCCACACGTGATACAGCGTATTGGAACCTTTGACAACATATGTTTGATTCATCTTTTTCCCACCTTTCTTTTCCTATCTCTTGTCATATTTTACCCGAGTCAGAAATATTGTCGTTGTCATCACAAGCATCAATGTCATCGCCAGAAGAATGCCCCAGTGCGACAGCACATGGGATCCCACATGCTCATAAATCTCCTGTGCTTCGTGCTCCAGCTGCGGAAAATCTTTCTGCATGCGAAGTGTCAGCGAATTCAAATCCAAAATACTGCCCATGGATTCCACCGACCATTTACTGACAGTCAGATACGCAATATACTTTGCAGCATCCTCCAGCTTGAACAAAATACCAGAAAACAGAAGCTGCACAATCAGTACAAACGGAGCCAGCGTCATCGCTTTATCCCCCGTCTTTACAAGTGCAGAAATCAAAAGCCCCATCGACATCGATGCCAGGATCGTAAGCACGACCGTCAGAAAAATTTCAGGCACATAGGAGCCAAACCAGATTCCCTCCGGATACTCCCCCTGTGACACAGCAAACACCAATGTCAGAAGAAATGCCTGAACGGCTGCCAGAAAAAGCTGTATCACAAACTTAGAAATCGTATACAATGGCAATTTCAGATTTGCCATATATTCCCTCTTGAGGATTGTCCTTTCCTTACAGATTTCCTGTATCGAATTAAACAACCCAATCCAGATGGAAGCGCAGCTCAGTGAAAACAACATGGTCTGCGTATCTTCATAAACAGAAAACACGCCATCGTTAGATACCAGTTTCAACAATAGTCCAATCAGGATCGGCTGCAAAAGCAGAATCGCAAGCCGCATCTTATCATTCCAGATCAGCTCCGCATAGCGCATGGTCAACACGTTAAGCTGTCGAAAATATGCCGTCTTCTGTTTTCTTATTTTTCCGGAAGATTCCTTCCTTTCACGAGTCTGCTGCGTTTCTGTGCGCATAATCCTCTCAAACTGCCGTGCCCACATAAGCGGATCTTTCGCAATCAGGTTATAAATTCCAACCAGACTGTTCGTTTGAAAAAACATTTTTGCCTGTTCTACCGTGCCATAAAAACAGAGATAGCCTCCAGGTCCCATGAAAATCACTTTATCACACAAATGCAGATTTTGCGTTGTATGTGTGACAATAATGGTTGTCTTGTCTCGTGTTTTCGAGAGATGATTCAGAAGCCGCATCAGATTCTCTTCTGTTCCGGGATCAAGACCAGATGTCGGTTCATCCAGAAAAAACAATTTTGGATCCGCCAGCAATTCTACTGCGATGCTGGCACGCTTCTTTTGTCCGCCTGAGAGTTTACGGATAAAAGTCGAGGCATGCTCTGACAATTCCACCATTTCCAGCACCTCCGCAATGCGCAGTTCAATTTCCTTTTTATCCATATCCGGCGGCATTTTCATCTTTGCCGTATAAGAAAGCATATTGTGGAGTGTCAGATTTTCATAGAGTATTTCCTGCTGCGGCACATAACCGATCAAATCCTTCAGACTGTTGAACTCCTTCCTCAAATCATTTCCATTGAAATACACTTTACCGCTGTGCTGCTGATCAAACCCACTGATTGCATTCATGAGCGTTGTTTTTCCTGCACCCGATCCTCCGATGATTGCTACAAAATCATTGCTTTTGATTTCCAGATTGATATGCTGCAGCAGCTTTTTCTGTCCCTTGTTTACACTTTTATTCAGATTTTCTACAATCAGATGCACACCTTCCACACTGGTCAGGTAATACAGAAATCCCTTGCAGTAGATCATCTGGTAATCCACGATTTCAATCACATCATAATCGCGAAGGGTAACCATTCCCTCCACATTGCATCCATTCACGCGCGTTCCGTTGTGACTGTTCAGATCCTGCACCTGCGGCTCTCCGTTTCGCATTCCCACTCTGGCATGTCGTTTGGAAACGCCGGGATGCTTCAAAATGACATCATTACTCGAATTTCTTCCTATATTTAATGGTTTCGTGTGCAATGCCAGTTTCTTCCAGCCTCGCCGATTCTGACTTTTCCGGACAAAAAACAGAAAAAACTGCTCATCAGAGCCAATGCGAAAAAACGCCGTCTCTGTAGCATGCACCATGTTTAACGTATGGTGTAGTTCAATTCTTCTCTGATTGTCTGTCACAATCGTACCGTTCATGCTGTCATTATCTTGATAACTGACTCCATTCTCATTCATTACAAAACGACCGTGTATCCTTGAAATCTTTTCAAAAGGTATCACAATGTCCGCGCTGGAAGCATCTCTTCCAATAGTAATTTCCCTTTTCTGAAACCGGTTCAGATTCACCGTTACAAGTTCCCCAAACTGATCAAAAAAGCATATATCATATTGTTGCTCCATAATTTCCCCTCACAACTTAAAAAAGTGCTGCATGACAGAATCTGTTCATTCCCATCACACAGCACCTCCCGTTCTTTTGTTTAGACAGGACTGTAGTTCAGTTGTTTCTCCTGACTCCAGTCTCCGTATTCTTTTGTAGTTCCTGTTCTTCTAAAAGCACGCACTCTCGCCTTCAGCTGCATGTCTATATGACTGAAACTCTCACGATAAGATGGTTCTGTCACTGTTATGGTTCGGGAACTCCACTGTTCATTTCCGGAATCCCGTGACTGTAGTTCAACCTCATATCCATCTGCTCCAGTGATTTTATCCCATGTGATCTGATACGTCACTCCATCGCTTTTCGGAGAAGTTTCCTCTGCACTGTCCCAGATTTTCTTCCACTCCGATACAACTGGTACTGCAAGCTTTGTATTTTTTGTATCCGGTGTAACGGAAGCCGTTGGCATCGGCGTTGGCGTTTCTGTTGGCTCCGGAGTTGGCATCAGAGTTTCCATTGGTTCTGGTGTCGGCATTGGAGCCTCTGTTGGTTCCGGAGTTGGCATCGAAGTCTCTGTTGGTTCCGATGTCGGCATTGGTGTCTCCGTCGGCTCTGGCATCGCCGTATCATCCTTCTTCGCTACTTGCTCTTCACCGGTTTCGGTGTCATCAGGTTCCTCAATGTCCGATTCATCGTCCTCTGTTGTGTTGTTCTCCATCTTCACATGATTTTTTGAATTGACATTGTATTCCACAGACTGCTGAATCTCTACATCCGTATTTTCTTCCTGTTTATAATTCACCGTATTGTTCTCCGCTCTGGAATTATCATTCTGAACCGTTGTATAATAATTCTGTGTGACCGGTACATGCTCAATCACACGCACCGGAGCCGAATCATCATTTTTTGCGACTTCCTGTACCTGATTAACTTCGATATGCTGTACTTCTTGCTGTGGGACACTTTCCTCCTGCGTTGCTATTTCTGACGAAACCGGTATATGCTCAATCACCCGTTCTGTCCCCTCCGAACTATGATAGGTTGCCACCGTTGTCTTATCTCCACATCCACTCAACACGATCATACTACATACAAGCATCAGCAGACTGCTCATTTTCTTCATCATACATTCCTCCTCTAAAACATTTTTTCCTTAATGCTACTATAGCAGAAGTATGACTCCTGTTTCGCAATCTGTCATTTTTAACACGGATTTTGTCATTTTTGGTCTTCTCATCCCAAGGTAATCTCCACTTTTCCATCTGCAAGGCTAAGGATTGTTCCTGCCGGATACTCCATCACAGACTCCTTCGGAAGACGAATACCATTGACAAAAGTTCCATTTGTAGAATGATCCCGTACCGTATAAGAATTCGTCGCCGCACTGTAGCGGATCGTACAATGCACGTTGCTGATACGTTCATTATTCACAATAACCAGATTCGCCTGGCGAGGGCTTTTTCCTACCACTACTTTTCGATCCTGCGGAAGTGTATAGCCCACAGCCCCAGAAGTTGTACCCTTCGTACATTGCACTTTTCCGACTGCCGCCGCCCGTCTGACCGGTTCTTTCCGGATAAACAGCTGCGAATCCGGATCTGGTGGAATCAAATTCTGTACTTGATTATTTGCCGGAATCGTTACATCATTGCCGCCGCTAAATGGATCCACACCTTTCTGATCCCCACTGTATAAAATATTTTTTCCTCCCGGCTGAAAATCTGCTTTTTTCTCCGGTGTTATCGAATTCCAGTCTCTGTCCCAGTCATCCAGGGAATCTGATACCACATTTTCCTCATCTGAATTTTCCTGAATCTGTTTTCCGAAAAACATGGATAGTACACTGATCACTAAAATCGCCAGAGCTACGAGCATACCGACCAGGAATGCAGCAGAAACAAAACCGGTGGTAAACTTATCCGTATTAATATTATTAAACTCATAACCAATCAGCTTCTCGGTAAGCGTCCGAACCTCCGACTTCACGCCACGGATGGTTCCAAACTGAAGAACTGCAAAGGAAACAGCAGCCAGCCCTCCATAAACTGCATCCATGATCAGAGGAATATACTTATTCCATTTCAGGCAATACCCAAGAATTGTCAGAAACATCACCACCAGAAGCACACCATATACCATCCAGAGCAATACTCTCGTCATCGTATGCTTTTTATTCAGTGCATTGTAAATTTCTTCTCCCATTCCATTCTTGGATTTTGCATAGTCTTCATCATATTTTCCGTTGTATCGAATATCTGTCAGACTCTTTGTCATCAGTTTCAGCCCCGAAATTGTAGAGTTATCTGTCTCGTTTTCTTTCTTTTCTTTCTTCAGTGCTTTGTTAAATTTTTTCTTATACCATTTGATATCTTTATCTCTCTCGGCATCGTCCTTATAATAATTTTCCTCGGCCTGTGCTTTTTCCATTCCCTTCTGCAGGGTATCCGGATTGATATGATATGCCGGCAAAAACATGGTAATCAACAGCACAACCGATAAAATAAGGATTATCAGCATCTGCCATAATCTCATTGTTTTTTTCTGCTTCATCCTCTCGTCCTCCTCATCAAAAACTTATTTCTATAACAGCCGAAACTGGTTTTGCATACTTCCAATGCAAATCACACTTCCCCTTTGCAGGCGATTCCAGGAATTCTTCATAAGTCTCGTTCCATTTTCCAGATACACCCCATTCACAGACTGATCGTAGAGTTCATAAAAACCATCTCCGGAGGAACTTGGGATATAACGAATCGTGCATATTCCCTGCATCTGAAATTGCGGCAGCGACTGCTGTCTTTTAACAGTTGTTGTACGCCTGGTCTCAATCATTCCAAATGCCGCAAATACTTCATACAAATCAATCACGACCAAAAGAATCCAAAAGCAGATTGTTCCAATCCAGTAACCTTGAAAATCCGCACCTGATCCCAGAAACATTCCGAGCAAACCGCCTCCCGACCTTCCAGCTGCATATATCATCGTCTGAAGAATCATCATGAACACGGAATCAATGATCGTCATAACCATGACAGCCTTACTAAGATTGTATCGGCTGAACAAATGGATAAATGAACAGATCACCAGTGCCAGTGTCAGCAAAAGCACCAGGACAAACAACAGCAGATTGATCACGACCTGAGAGGAATAGCTTTTTCCATAACAAATATAATGGATGATACATGTAATCAAATGAAAGACTCCCACGCTGTAAACCAGAGCGATCTCCGTTAGTCGAAAAGCGGTCAGAACAGCAAGACCTGCGACAAACAACAGCAGCATAATCCAAGTAATCTTTGATCCCGCTGTGATTGCCGCAATCAGAGACATCAGTGCTACAAAACAGAGAATGCACCAAAGAACAAATTCCCGAATCACTCCTGCCGTTCTTCTATGCATCAATGCTGAAAAAATATTATTCATTCCCATCACCTCTTTACCGCAATTTATATATAACCTCATCACTTCCAAGATGCAGTTCCGTCATGGATTCCAGATAGTATTCCTGATCCCTGTTCAGTCTGTATCGTTTCTGAAGAAACGTCCCATTGCTGGAGCAATCCACAACTCTGTACTTATCCAAAGTGCCAATATATGTAATCTCCAGATGTTTCCGGCTCACCTTCGGATTTGAAATCACCAGATTACAGACAGAAGGATCCCTTCCCACAACCACTTTTCTGTCACTCTGCAGCGGAACCATACTTCCAATTGCATCACCTCGGATGCAGATCATCGCCCCTGCTGCACGATCCTGTGACATAGCAAAACTTCTGGTCACACTCATGGTATCTGCATTATTTCTGTACGCCATTTCCAATTCCTCCTGTTTTCTGTCCATCAAAACGTTCCCGGACTGCTTCCACATATCGTCTGGCTATGGGTATGATATCCCCTCCCACCTCCAGTTCCCTTCTGGAATAAGCGTCCACATACTTCGCATTGACCAGATAACTCTGATGACAACGCAGAAAGTCTTCATCACGCAGCGTTTCCTGCAAATCATTCATCTTTGCATAAAACGCAATATCATCCTCTCCACGCTGACGGGCCACCAACTTTCTGCCCTCCGTTGCAAAGTATTTTACACGGTTCAAAAAAATCGGTACCCGTCTTCCGCTAATCTGCACATGCAGACACTCCATCCCCTTCTCCTTCAGCCTCATATAACGATCCAGTTCCTCTGTAAGACGCTGTTCATTCAAAGGCTTCAGAAGATACGAAAATGCCTGATACGTGTAACCATCAAATACATGTTCTGTAGATACCGTCACAAAGATAATATCCACATCAACCAGATGCTCCCGGATGTAGGAAGCTGTGCGCAGCCCGTCCCTTCCGGGCATCTGAATATCAAGAAAAAGGAGTTCACAATCCAGATCACCGCTCTCAATCTCCTGGATGACAGCATCGCCGGAATCGTAATAACAAAATTTCACGTCATCATACCGAAACAAGGCTTTGCTGGCCAGCCTCGCAAGCTCTTCCCTGTGTGTCTGGTTGTCGTCACAAATCCCTATGTTGATCATCCTGTTCCTCCTCGAGCAGCTTTTGTATCCGTTCCGTCAATATCCTTACCTCCTGTATCCGCTTCTCTATCTCCAACGCCATACATTGACGTATAATTTCCATCCATTTTTCCGATAATTCTGCCGGTTTCTCCAGCTCATTTCCTCCCGCCCGGCTGACCGCATCCGGCGACCGTTGTCCCGTCAGCAGATAAAACATAACTGCACCGACTGCATAAATGTCCGTCCATGGACCTTCTTCCTGTGAAAATCCCCGCCGTGCCGTCCGAAACTGCTCCGGCGCCGCATACTCCGGTTTCAGAAAGGCTGCACTCAGAACCGGCTTTTTCTCCTTATAGCAACGCGCTGCGCCAAGATCAATCAGACAGATTTCTCTATCCTTCCTGCACATAAGATTGCCCGGGCTGACGTCGCCGTGAATAATACCTTTTTTATGCATCTGCCGCAATCCCTCCAGAACCGGAAGCAAAATCTGCGCCATTTCCTCCGGCGTGTACGGCTGATAGCCGCGTTCCCGCATCATGCGCCCCACACTGATGCCATCGATATATTCCATCACCAGATAAACCGTATCATTCTCATGAAAAATATCGTAAAATGTAACAATATGCGATGTTTTTACAAACTCCGCCAATATCTCCGCCTCATCAATAAACGACTGCATTCCAAAACGAAACGCCTGTACCATCGATGATTTTCTGACCATAACGTACGTCTCTTCTCTTCGCGCCCACTGTGCCGGAAAGTATTCCTTCACCGCCACTTTTCTCTCTTTTTTCGTATCTTCACAAAGATAAGTGATACCAAACCCGCCGATACCGATGCATCGGAGAATGTGATAACGGTCATCCAGGACCAGCCCTGCCGGCAGCAGATCTTCTCTCTCTTTCTTTTCTTCCATTTTCCTGTTCTCCTATATCGGTGTCCCATACAAATCCTGATACAGATCACCCACTGTCTGATAACGATCCTTTGCCTCGATGCTAAGACCTTTCCGAATCGCCTGATCCTGCCGGGGCGAAATCAACACGCCCATCTCCCGGAGCAGCCGGACACTGTCCAGCTTCATGCGTTCCTGCGGCACAGGAATGCGCACGCCTGTCATCAGGTAATACATACTGGCACAAAGGCTATAGATATCCGTCCACGGTCCCTGCCTGCCGTCTCTGGAATACTGTTCGATCGGTGCATAGCCCTTCTTCAAAAAGATTGCTCCCTTCCCGGAACTGCTGCAATCTTTCGATGCGCCAAAATCAATCAGCTTCACCTTTCCTTCCCGTGTAAGCATCAGATTATCAGGACTGATATCCCGGTGAATGATACCTGCCTTATGTACCGCACTGAGTGCCCGGAGAACATCGCGCAGAACAGAAAAGACCTCAGCGGGACGCAGTGGGCGTCCCAGCCGTTTGAGGTATTTTCGCATATCAATACCGTCAATGTACTCCATCACAATATACGCTGTGTTGTTTCCATAGAAAAAATCACGCACTGACACGATTCCCGGCATCAGATAGAACTTCGACAGAATTTCTGCCTCGTGAATATAGTTTTGCAGCCCCTGCGCATAGGCATACTGCACTTTCGACGGATTTTGCGTATGCATCATTGTGCTGTACTGCAGAGAAACGGAAATCAACTCGGAATAGCTGCCGGCATTCGGATTTCTCGCCGCAATCATCTTTGGAAAATATTCCTTGACACATACTCTCCGGCTCTGGTAAAAATCCCATCCGATATAGGTAATCCCAAAGCCGCCGCTGCCGATTGCTCTGCCAACGAGATATTTCCCGTTCAAAATCTCATAGAGAGGAAGCGCATTGTCCGGCTTCGCGTATTTACTGACCTCAAACCCACAGTGCGGGCATCGAAGCATTGGTTGATTCAGTTGTGCCATACAGCCCATGCAAAGTCTATTTGGGTCTACTAATTTCTTATGCATTGTATTTCCGCCTTCTTTTCTTTTATAAAGTGATATACTGTGCTGTCAGCGTCCGGCATTCATAGAACTACCTCCGCCAGAACTTCCTCCGCCTCCCGAATAGCCGCCTCCACCTCCGGAATACAAGGGTTCCGAATACGAATAGGAGTAAGACGGCTGTGTATAGACCGGCTGCGGTGCCGGAGTCGCCTGCAGACTCAGAGTCACGGTCACAGCTTCTCCCTTTCGAAAATAGTCCCGCTTGCTGCCGTCTTCTCCAGTGACAGTGACACCAGTAATCGGTTGGGACATCACACCGCTGCCGCCTGCGACAACCGCGATGTTATCGCCCCACTTCTCTTTGAGTTCTTCCTGAAATCGAGTTCCTGTCCTGCCGCTGTAGAGCAGTTCCTCACCAACTACCTTCAGCATCGGTTCCGACAACTTCACATGACTGGTGTCCAGCTTCGTCCCTGCCGGAATCGTCTGCTCAATAATATCTCCCGCATGATATCCTTTGGCAGATGCAGATGCAGCAATGGCACAGTATTCACCATCGACCATACCATAGACTTCTTCCAGTCGTTTTTGTTCACCGGATGCTTCCATCGTCTTCTCATCTTTCCAGACATAAGTATCGAGTGGTGCGATCTTCTCCAGCCGCCCATATTCTTTCTGAAAGTCCGGCAAAGACTCCCAAAAGAGAAACGGCATACTGGAATAGACAACAGTCATACCACCTTTTTCATAAGTAATGGTCTGTTTTTTGTTTTCTTCTTTTTTCAAATCCTCCGCTGAAATTTCTCCTTTCGGCGTTTTCAGCACAATCAAATCATAATAATTCGTGCCATCGCGTGGCTCCCCGACAAAATGTTCGGAATCTTCCGTGTCAATGCCAAGCTTTTTCGCCAATTCATAAGCATTCAGACCGCTGACATCCTGATACTGCAATTCGCTGCTGCTATATACTGCACATTTGATTGTGCCGCTGAGTCTTCCATCCTCTTCCCGTTTCAGCCCTTTGACTGTGCCCTGAATCTCTGCCTCCGGATCATACAGAACGGTATGAGATTTGATATTCTGAGAAGCAATCGTTCCCTCTTTCTGATCTGGATCAAACACCGTATTTTTCTTTTTTACCGAAATGTCCAGATAGACGCCTCGCTTCTGCGCTTCTTCCTGCAGTTCATCCATCTCCATCTGTGCTTCTTTGATCGTTAATCCGGTAAAATCCGACATCACAAGCAGGCCATTAGTCTGCATGCCCTCATCAGAAGCACCATGTCCGGGAAGCAGCACCCCCAAAAGCACCATAAGCAAAAGAACAGTCGTACCTCCTGCGGCAATCCCGATTTTCTTCGGACGTGACAAAGCACGAATCCGGTCAAAAAACCTGGGCTTATCCTCAACGATGACAGTCTCCTCTTCCTCCTGCGTGGGAACAAAGTCCTTTCCGTCAAGTGCTTCCATCAGATCATCTGCGCTCTGCAAACGGTATTCTGGTCTGACATTCAGACAAACCATAATCCCAAATTCTGCCTGTTTCGGCAGTTTCACCCCCATACTTGAGGGCGGAATCAATGCATCCTTATCCACCCTGTCAATGGCTGGAATTGGTTTTTGTCCAGTTACCATGCGATAAAAGGTCGCGGCCGCCGCATACAGATCGGTGTACGGTCCCTGCTTTCCGTTTCGACTGTACTGTTCCAGCGGCGTATAACCAGACTTTAGAAGAATCTGCGTCTGCGGATCCGCCAGAGCTGCCGCCTGTCTGGCCGATCCAAAATCAATCAGCTTGACGGCTCCGCTCTTTGTCAGAAAAATATTGTCGGGAGCAATGTCACGGTGCAGCATACCTCTCTGATGCAGTTCACGGAGCGTATACAACACCGACAGCATAATCTCACGGCTTTTGGTATAGTCCATCCTGCCTCCCGCCTGTTTCAGTGCAGTTCGAACATCCATCCCTTCGAGGTATTCCATAACCATATATCCCGTATTGTTTTCCTCGAAAAATGCCTGCACCTCCACCACCCCTGAAATATCCTTAACAGAAGCAAGGTTTTTTGCTTCCTTCATGAAGTCGGCAAGACCTTTCTGAAACCGTGATTCTGACACTTCATCCACCATCGTCACATTCCGGCCTTCTCGCGTCCGCCCGATGATCTGCTTGGGATAAAATTCCTTGATGGCGACACGGCGGTCGAGAAAATGGTTCCACCCGATGTAGGTGTTGCCAAACCCTCCGGAACCGAGCGGATAACCGACGAGGTACTTACCCTGCAGTATCGTACCCGGACGAAGAAAGACGGAATCGACCGGCTGCACAGCAAGGTTCTGCCCGCAATGCGGGCAGGTCTGTGCTTTCTCCTGTTCGATTGGATGCATACAATGATAACATCGTCTCATTTGTTATATACTCCTTGTCTTAAAATAGAATCACTTATTCTTTTGTTCATCGACCTGCATTCGAACTAGATCCGCCGCCAGAAGAACCACCTCCTCCAGAAGATTCCGACTCATCTACTGGTTCTGGTGTTGGTGTCGGACGCAGATCAAGATTCACCATTACTGACTCTCCCTTACGGAAATATTGCAGTGGATTCCCATCATCATCAGTAACAGAAACATAGTCAACCGGCTGTGACATCACACCACTTCCTTCTCGAATAATTGTGATGCTGTTACCCCATTTCTCTATCAGTTCATCTTCCACACTGTAACCTGTCTTTCCTCCATAAAGAACTTCTTCACCAATAACTTTCAGAAGCGGCTGCTCCAGCTTTTCCTTACTCATATCCAGTTTTGTACCTGCCGGAACTGTTTGCTCAATAATATCTCCCACATTATAACCATTGCTTCCGGACGAATAAGCGATAGCACAATACTCCCCATCCACCATTCCCGCAAACTCTTCCAGACGTTTCTGCTCACCAGATGGTTGTGGCGTCTTCTCATCTTTCCAGATATAGGAATCAAAAGCAGGAATATTCGACAGTGTTCCATAAGCTCCTTTGAAATCCGGCAGTGCTTCAGAATAGAAAAACGGCACATTTGAATAAACAATGTTCATTTTGTCCTTCTGATATGTGATCGTTTTATTTCGATTTTCGGAGTTTTGCAGTTCTTCAGCCGTGATAGTCCCATCCGGCGTATTCAGAGTAAGCAGATCATAGTAATTTGTCCCTTCTCGTCTCTCTCCCTGAAATTGCTTCTCATCTCCAGTATCCAAGCCCAACTTTTTCGCTATCTCATAGGCATTGCTGAGATCACTCAGATCTCGATAGTGCAGCGTTGTATTGCTGTAGAGTCTACAAGTGATCGTTCCGCTGATATTGCCATCTTTGTCTCGTTTCACTCCACTCAGCTTTTTCTGTTGTTCCAGAGAAGCATCATACAGACATTCTCTTGGCTTCACGCTTTGAGAAGCAATTGTTCCGTTTTTCTTCGCATCAAGATCAAATTCTGTATTTTTCTTTTTTATCTGAAATTCCATATGAATCCCTAACTTCTCTGCCTCTTCCTTCAGACTGTCCAGCGTTTCCTGTGCCTCCTGCGGTGTCATGCCAGACAAATTCGGCATAACAATCCTGTTGGATACATTCTCCATCTTCACATGATCCGACCGGATTCGCATGGCAAGCACACTTCCACCAATCACCACCGCACCAATCAGACATGCAATTAATCCCTTTGCCCATAGTGGAAAATGGCCTGTCTTATTACTTTTCTTCTTTGTACGAATACGCTGCACCGATGAACTGTTAAGTTCCTCCAAAAACGCTGCCGCTGACTGTGTGCGTTCCTGCTGATAGACATTCAACGCATTCATCAATGCGTTTTCTGTATTCTCAGATATTTCTATTCCAAGCTTTGAAGGCTCCTTCAATTCATCGTTGAGTACACGTTCCACTGACTCCTGGGGCACGATTCCCGTAATCATGCGGTACATGACTGCTCCGAGTGCATAAACATCCGTCCACGGTCCGCGCACGCCACGGCTTCGATACTGTTCTTCCGGCGCATAGCCGCGCTTTAAGATAATCGAAAGACTCTTGGAATTCGCCGTTGTCACATAGCGAGTTGCACCAAAATCCATCAGTTTGATTTTCCCGGAGTTTGTGACCATAATATTTTCCGGACAGATGTCACAGTGGATGATGTTCATCTTATGTACCTCTACAAGCCCCTGCAAAATCTGTTTAATGAAAATCTGTGCATCCTTTGCCGCATATGTTTTTCCAGAATTCAATATCTCTTTCAGTGTCCGTCCTTCCACATACTCAGAAATCACATAGCCGGTATCATTCTCTGCCACACAGTCATAGATTCTGGCAATGCCTTCCGGATTCTGAAGATGCTGAATCCGGTTCGCCTCATTCAGAAAATTCGTCAGCCCGCGTTCAAATTGAATCTGTCCGTCACCGGAATAGATGGTAACCTCCTTCTCTCCCTCCGAACGGGTTGAGAAATCACTGGGAAGGTATTCTTTGACGATGACCTTTCGGTTTGCTTCTGCATCCATGCCAAGGTAGGAAACCGTATGTCCACCGTAACTGAGCACCTTTCCGACAATATATTTTCCGCCGATAATCGTACCGGGATCCAGATAATAAGATTCCTGCCGCAGCGTGGACTCATTAAAGCCACAATACGGACAGTTTTTCAGATGATCCTCAATCTGATTCATACAACCCATACATAATTTCATATCTGCGTTGTCCTTTCGTGTTGTTTCTCTTATTTTGCAATTGTAATAGTTCTCGATTTGTTACTTTTGTAATAAGCCGTAATTTCAAACCTCATACCATTTTTTCCTACACTATCTACATAGCTTTTCCAAACGCGAATATAAGACTCTTTATCACTTTTTGGCTTAGAAATATATTTTTTTAAATCACTTATAAAATCGTTATTAATTCTTGTATTTTTTGTATTCAGACGTACATATATTCTTGTTGCTCCTGGAATATCATACTGAAACGTATACCGATACACACCTTTTCCAGCCTGTGTCTCATATGTTCTCGTAATCTTCACCTCAGGATCTGGGAACTGGAAGTTCACTTTCACCGTACTCTTCTTCCCATCCTTTGTTGTAACTGTAAGTGGAATAGAAGTTTTCATGCTCTTATAATATTTGTATGCATTCTTGGTTGGCGATAATGTCCAGGTCTTTGTATCAAGCGTAAACGCCTTCTTTGTTGTGCTGTAGGCCGAACTTGTTGGAAGCTGAATGGATTTAAAATCTGATACTTTGCTTACGATACAACTGCTCTTCGTTCCCAATTTGTAAGTGAAAGCTGTTCTCGGAATTTTGTATTTCACTTTTTGTTTGCAGACTTTGCAGGTACATGTGCGCACACCTTCCTTTGTAGACGTTGCTTTGGTTGTAATCTTTCCATCATCAAATGTGTGTGCTTTTTCTCCAATTACCCAGCTATTTTCCTCGTAAGGTTCTTTTCCCTCTGCATCTTTGAAATGTTTTCCATAATTTTCACAATCTTTTTCCTCACAAATATAATATGCAAGATTACCTTTCGCTTTACAGGTTGCTGCTTTCTCTGCAACATATTTTAGCTGATGGCTTACACCACCTGAAACAATCTCTATCTCTTCATTCTCATATGTTGTTCCGTCACCTAAAACTATCGTCATTGTATATTTTGTCTTTGATGGCTGCGTACAACTTGCCTGCATTACTTCTTCTTTTATAATTGTCGCAGTACCATTTGTGTCATCACAAGAAGAACATTTTACTGGAACACTCTTTATTCCATCCTTTTCTGTAATCTCCCCATCTAATGTCCAAGCATGTTTAACGATTACTTTGCAAATACCTTTGTCATTTTTATTAGATGAATCTTTAAATGTAACAATAATATTAGTTTCTCCCGTCTTTTTTGCCGTTATTATTCCATTATCAATCATTGCAATGTCTTTGTCCTCAGATTGATAAGAAAATGCATTACCACTCCCACAATTATCTGTTACAGCAATCGGTATAGTCTCGCCCTCTTTCAATGTTACACTAGAAGGTTCAACCTTAATCGGCCATTTTACAACTACATTCAATGTATCTGTTTTTGTAATATTTTCTTTTGTTACTGTCACTGTAATCGTTGCTTCTCCCTCGCCAACAGGGGTAAGTTTTCCGTCCTTTGTTAATTGAACAACTTTTCCCTCACTATCATCAGATGAAAAGCTTACTTCAAAGTCCGAATTCTCACTCGGCTTATACTCCTTTCCATTAATTCTAATTTCCAATTGTGTCGTCTTCTGCTTAGGATATCTAAGCCATAGCTCTGACTGATCAGGTTCAAACTCAACAGTTAAATCCTCTGTAATTTCAGGAGTTGGTGTCGGTGTTGGCGTTTCCGATGGATCTGGTGTAATTTCAGGATTCTCTGTTGTTTCCTCTCCAACAACTACCTCTTCACACTCTGACTCTTCCACCTGCACTTCTACCACATCCGTCTCTGCTGCCAGTGCACCTACCGGTGCACTACCAAGTACCATCACGCCTGATAAAAGTAAAACCATGACCCTGTTCCATTTTGCATTGTTGTTTTTCTTTCTCATTCTGTCGTTCCTCCTTCTGTTATCTCGTTACTTTGACACTCTTTGCGCTGCTCCATGCGGAATAATATTTGATTCCACCTACTGTCCTGTAAGCACGAACACGCACATAATACGTTTTTCCTTTGGACAAACCTGACATTGTTGTGCTGACCGCAGAGTTTCCTATTCTTGTGTATGTTCTATTTCCACTGGAGAAGCTTTTGCTTCTGGAATACTGCACCTGATAACCGGAAGCTTTCGTATTCTTTGTCCATTTCGCATAAATTTTTCTTCCTGTGACGTTTTTTGCCGTTGACATCGTTGGATTTGTAACACGGACTATTTTTTTCGTTGTGCTTGCGTCACTGATTGCCTGATCATTCGAAGCTACAATAAAATAGTAGTACGTTGTACCGTTTTTGCTCTTAACAGTAGTATCCGTATAGTTTGTCTGTGAACCGCTACTGATTGTCTGAATCTTTGTCCAGGAACCTGTACTTCTACGATAAATATCGTACTCCGTGGCACCGCTAACTCTGCTCCATTTCAAATAAATTCCAGAAGCCGTGTTGGCAGGAGATGACAAGGTCGGAGTAGAGATCGTCGTTCTGACATTCAAGCTGTATGTTACATCTGTCCCATAATAATAATCCGGCTGCACTTTTATGTAATATGTTCCCGCTGAGAGCCAGATTTCAGTAGTATCTGCATCTGTTTCTCTACAGGAAAAAGTCTTCTTTGTTAATTCTTTCTGTGTTTCATCATACAAAATGACATTCCATTTTCTGGATGTATCACTTTCATATTCATGACCAAAAGAAAGACTCACATAGCCACCCTGGGCGATATTCACTTTATAATAATCCACGTCATCTCTTTCTCGAGAACTTCCATAATACGTTGTTCCCGCTGCCACACTATTTGCCGTATCTACCGTATCGTTGAATTCTGTTTCCCACATATTGCTTGATGTATAGTTTACTTTCAGACTGTATGGCACATCACTCCAGTGATAGTATTCCGGTTCAACTTTGACATAATATATTCCTGATGGAACTCCCACCTTGCAGGTTGTCTCTGTCGTCTCTGTTCCGCAATAAAAGGTTCTGCTCATCACCTTTTTCTGCGTTCCATCATATAATGTCACATACCATCTTCTGCTGCTGTCCTTGTCGTACTCTTTTCCGAAAGAAAGACTCATATACCCTGACTGAGCAATGTTGATCTTATAATAATCCACATCTTTATTCTCACGAGAACTTCCATAATACGTTGTTCCCACTGCCACACTGTTTGCCGTATCTACCGTATCGTTGAATTCTGTTTCCCACACACTGCTTGTTGTATAGTTTACTTTCAGACTGTATGGCACATCACTCCAGTGATAGTATTCCGGTTCAACTTTGACAT
>JAUNPJ010000031.1:29606-40330 GCA_030536755.1 Eubacteriales bacterium
TTGTCTCTGTCGTCTCTGTTCCGCAATAAAAGGTTCTGCTCATCACCTTTTTCTGTGTTCCATCATATAATGTCACATACCATCTTCTGCTGCTGTCTTTGTCGTACTTTCTTCCAAAAGAGAGACTCGCATAGCCTTTGCCGGATGTTGTAAATTGATACCAATTTGCATCCGACTTAGATACACAGTTATCCTGATAGCTACTGTTTACATTGATTTTTACGACATTCTCTCCAGTATCGTTCGCAGCTGCTGCCACTTCTTCTGCCTGTTCAGCGATGTCTTTTTCTACTTCTGGTCCGGAAATTTCTTCTTCGACATTCTCTTCTGTCACTGCAATGTCGTCTTGCTGCACCTCCGGCACTTCACTGTCTTCCTGTTCATCCGCAACTACAATTTCTTCCGCATAATTTTCCTCTGCCTGCACCGTGCTCGGCCACGCCGCACCAGACGTTGCCAGCATGACTGCTGAAAGCAGAATTGCCAGACATTTTTTACTCATTCTTTCCAGCCTCCTTTACATACGCTTTGCTGTACTTCTGCAGTTCTTTCACATCAGCCATTGTTCCGAGTCCTTTTGCAAACGCATCGGCCTGTCGGCTTTCCGTGCCCAACAGCACACATGGCTGCCGCAGCTTCTCCAACTCTACAAAATCTCCATATCCTGCATTATAATCCGGAAAAGCTTCAAAAGATTTTTTTAGAATCGGATAAGTCGTAGACCCAGACTCAGCCTTTTTTGACTGCCCGGTATCTGCGAGCATACACCACAGAAGACGCATACAGGCAATCTGCTGCTGTTCATTACCTGCCGTCAAAATGGCATAGCGTTCCGAATACTTCACGAGCATCCGCTCGTCCTGTGTAACAACATAGGTTTCACAACTGTTGATTGGATTAGCGACCTTTTCTTTGTTTTCCAACGCTGCGCTGACCTTCGCACGCAGAGATGCTCCGGCAAGGATGTTGCTTCCATAAAGCCTGTCTTTCTCACCGCCGTTATTGACGATGTTGCCCTCTCCATCAATCTGGCTGTTCCATTTGAACTCCGATGCCGTTGCTGTATTGTGGAAGTCCTGCATTTTGCTTAGAATCTGCAGCATCTCTTTATTCGGATTTTGCTCGCCTGCAAACACGCTGCTCCAGTTCTCATTTTCCAAAAGAAGTACCTCTCCCAGTACATTTGATTGTACATTCGCAAGCTTGGTGCTGAGTTTTCCGTTTTCCTGCGTGTAATCGTCTCCGGAAAGCACGGTGGAAAGCTCTACCGTTTTGATGTCACTTTCCTCAGACACCTTTTTTGCCTTCACGTTGGAACTGTCCAGACCATTGCTTTTGTAATAATCAAATTTGCTCACATACAAAAGCAGGGGATCCACACCAGTCGGCATTTCTTTCATGCCCGGAAATGCTTTCTCATAGTCCGCCAGAAACACATAATCTTCCTGATCCAGCAGCTTATAATTGTCTTCCAGAGAAATAAGGCTGTATTTTTCCAGATCCGAGACATGGTCGGAAACAAACATATTCGGCAATTTTTTCTCTTTCTTTGCCTTTTTGAGTGCTTCTTCCATGTCAGACACCACTGTAATCTTTACTGTCACATGCTCATTTTCTTCCTGCATTTTCCGCAGTTTTTCATCTTCCGCCTCATTTTTACCTTTCTGAAAACCGCCTGGCAGAAATGCTTCAATCTGAGATTTCTGTGCTTTATTTTCCACCCAGACATTGATTGTCACTTTCTGGTCAATCACTGTATCAAAAATTTTATTTTTAGGTTTTAAAACACTGCTGTACAATCCAACCGCTATTGCTATGCCCACTGCAAGCACCGCAGAAATTCCAATGACTGCATTTCGTTTATTTTTCTTTCTGCGCAGTTTGTCCTTCGGGTACTCAGCGATGCGCTTGTTCTGCAATGCATCCTGAAACTGCTGGATGTTCTGAAACCGAAGCTCCGGACGGACTGCAAGTGCCTCCATGACTGCCCGATCCACATTGGCACTGATTTTTGCTCCTGCCTCCATCGGCGATTTGAGCCGATCTTTGAATTCCCGCTCCGTAGATTCTACTGGTGCTGCACCAGTCAGCATCTGATACAGAATTGCACCTACAGCATAGACATCCGTATAAAATCCCTGATTGCTGCCATTTCGGTACTGCTCCAGCGGAGAGTAGCCGACCTTGATCACCGGCTCCGCATCCATTCCCTCTTTTGTTTCGTTGAGCTGTGCTGCACCAAAGTCAAAAATCTTGATGGAATCTTCACTGGCGATAAAAATGTTGTCGGGGCTGACATCACGATGGATAATACCTTTGCTGTGAATCTTTTTCACCGCTTCAATGATCGGCATAATCGTGTTTAGTGCCGCATCCGGATCCATCGGTCCCTGTTTTTCCAGATAATCCTTTAGAAGAACGCCGTCGATATACTCCATAATGATATAAGCCGTTCCGTTTTCTTCAAAATAATCATAAACATTTACGATATCCTTCGCCTTGCCGAACTGCGCCACACTTTTTGCCTCCATCAGGAAACGTTTCAGACGCTGTTTATACTGTTCCTTTTTGTCACCGGACAAAAGTCCGACTCTTCGTTCCCCCGGTGAACGGTTCACCAGTCCAACCGGGTAAAATTCTTTGACTGCAACGACCACGCCGAGCGTAATGTCAAAGCACTTGTAGGTGATACCGAAGCCTCCCACACCAATGACCGTTCCCACAATAAAATGATTTCCCAGAATCGTTCCCGGAGTGAGGTAATGGGGCTGTGCCGGAGGTGTCCCCTCTTCATATCCACAGTAGGGACATACCTCAAAGCTTCCTTTCACACTAAAACAATTCATGCATAATTCACTTGCCATAGTTCCTACTCCTCTTTATTCCAGACGAAACGTATTCGTCTCATCACCGATTGCAAGCACACATCCCGGTTCCAGAGTCATCTCCAGATTCTGCGGCAGACAATCGTGTGAGCCATTCACAAAGCTTCCGGTACTGGAATAATCATAAATGGTATATGTCTGACTGTCTGCATTCCACTTCATTTTGCAATGGTCACGACTGACACTTTTCTGTCCTTCAAAAACCAGATGATTGGTGTTTTGTCGTCCCATCCGGATAAATTCACCCGGCGGCATGGTAATCTCCGCACCTGCATAGATGCCGGTAAGACCAACCAGCACACCGCGAGGATTACCCGGCACATACGCTTTTGGTTCCTCCGCCTTTTTTCGGTTGGATTTTTCCATCATAATGTTGTATTTGGCTTCTACCTGCTGCTGTTTGATTTCTCTCACCTGGGGAATCTTTTGTTCTGCCTTTTTTACCTTTCGCGGTGTGGCAAGCAGAGACAGCACTGCCATGACCGCAGCACCTGCGGAGACAGCCAGGTTGAGTGTAAGTGCCGCTCCCCTCTGGTATTCCTGTGTAATTTTTGCCTGCGGCCAGAGACTTTCCAGTCTTAATACTGCTATCAGATAACAAATTAACACAACAAAACTCAGAAGACTGCTGACTTTCTGACGGGGATTTCCTAAAATCCCAAGAATTCCTGCAAGCAAAGATAACAAAAGTGGAAGCACCATAACAAACACAACCAGAAGGATTTGTTTCTGACTGAGCGCAATCGCATACTCACCAGAATTTGCATGACCAAACAGACTTTGCACATACGAAAGCTGTGACCAGCGAACCGGCTGATATCCCACCTGCGTGCATACTGTCACAGGAAGAAAAAACGCTGCCAGATTCAGCAAAAGAAGGAAGCCGCTGAAACTACGAAAGCCTTTTGCATAACGTTCCATAATTTTTCCTCTTTCAATTACTTATTTTTCATCTGGTTAAAAAGATCTCCCCAGTTGAAGCGTTTTCCACACAATGGTATAAACAAAAGATTCACATCTCCCACAGTAATGACATCATAGGGTTCCAGTTTCACCGGTGTCAGCACAACTTCATCATTTTTGTAGACAAGGCTGCTGGATTCTCCCGGCTGCACCAGATATAAATGTGCTTTTGGCTCATATACCACGATGGCATGTTTATCTCTTGATACACTCTTATCTTCTGTCAGTGCCACATCCATCTGCAAGCCGCGTCCCACAAAGTTCTTACCAACTTTCAGACGAAAATCTGTGCCGATATGCGCACCGCTGATGGCGATCAGCCAGCCCACGCAAGGGGTACTCACTTTATTGACCTTTGACACTTTGTTCAGATTTTGCTGTCCGAATCCAAATACTTCCGGTACAGGAGAAACAGGGGAAGCAAAAAAATCATCATAGATGCCAACGGTATGATCATCGTCTTCATCCACGGGTATCGTCTGCGCAAAAGTCATAGTCGGTGTATCTGCATGGGATGCAGAATAAATCGGTTCTGTCGGTTCATCCGCATACCTGTCTGAGACAGGAAACGAATCTGAATCGTCATATTTCTCCGTCTCTCCCTCTCTTCTAGGAGGAAAATTCTGCATATTCGGCTGCGTGACCGCAGAAGTAGGATCCACAGCAAAGGCTGACGTCAAACTGTTGTCTGCTGCGCTCCCTCCGCTACAGTGAGGACAGGTTGCATATTTCTCCTTGTCATAAAAGTGTCCTTTCTCGCATCTGCATAAATTCATAATGATTCTCCTTTCGTTTTATACGTTTCTATTTCAGCAGTATTTAACCACAGGGGCTTTTGATGTCTTTTTCCTGATAGCAAAGTAAGACCACAGAGGTATTATCCTGTGAATGTGTATTTGCATGGATGGCAGCCTCAATCAGCGCCTCTGCCTTCTGTTCCGGTTTTACCGCATCTGCTGTGATAATCTGGCGAATCTGCGAATCAGGTAAGGTCTTCGTAATTCCATCGCTGCAAAGCATGATCACATCCCCAAACTGCATCTCAAAAGGTGTTGTATTAATATCCATCAGTGAAACATTGCCCATTCCAAGAAAGCTGATTAATGCTTCCTGATGTCTTGCGGCTGCTGCTTCTTCTCTGCTGATCTGCCCTGCTGCTACCATCTCATCAAGACGAAACTTGTAATTGTGATCTCTTGTCACCTGCTGAATCTGTGTTCCCCGGATAATATAGATTCGGCTGTCGCCGACCGAAGCCCAGTACAGCCGATTATCCTCGGCAATACAGGCCACCATGGTTGTTCCGGAACCTTTGCCATCTTCCTTTGGAAACTCTGCGATTGTCCGATCGATCGCATAAATCCCCTGCTGAAAAAAACGCGGAATATCCAGATCAGGCATTTTCTCTACTTTTTGAAAGCCCTGCGCCATCATCTGTATGGCCGTATGGCTGGCTCTTCCCCCATCCGCCATTCCTCCCATACCATCACATACCATGGCCAGCACTCTTGTTTTCTTATTCGCTGCCAACCGCTTACTTTTGGATACATACAGCGCATCCTGCTGGTATTGTCGATTGCCGGTCGCCGTACGGGCAAGCGTTGTCAATTCCGGAACCTTTCTTACAATTGTAGCCGAAGGCTCTGCAAAACTATCCATCGGTTCCGGCCTGATTTTGTTTTTCTTTCTTCCAAACATGCGTTATTCTACCTCCATATAAAATATGTACCGCTCTCTTATAGTCTGTATATAGATCCAACTGCCTTTTTCCAGACATACAAATTCTCCTTTTTCCAGAGTTCCTTTACTCGTATACGTCCGGTTTCCAGAATAATTTTTCACCAAAAAACTTTCTGTGGATGTGTCGTAGCAGATTTTACAATGCATTCCGCTGACCTGACTGTCATCCAGAACAACTTGGTTTCGATCCGGTTTTCTTCCGATTGTCAGTGTATTATTCTTATCAAAGTAATATCTCTCTGTATGGTTTTGAGATACGAGTTCTGCTACAGGATTTCCAAGAGCCCCCATTTCTTTGAGAAATTCTTCCACGGTTGCAGTACGTTTTTTCCATTGAAACTGCAGTGCATGCTCCACAGCCCGACTGATTCTCTGCGGAATCTCCTCATTGATCTGACTCAGAGTACGCATCCGTACGCCCGCTACGCGGTCAGGTGCCTCCGGCGGTTTTCTGCCTGTGACCAGATAATAATAGGTAGCTGCCAACGCATAAACATCCGTCCAGGGTCCCTGCTTTCCGCTGCGCGAATACTGCTCAATCGGTGTAAATCCCGGTTTCAGCAAAACAGACATACTTTTTTCGGAATTCATCGCATAGACTCTCGTAGCTCCAAAGTCAATCAGGTGGATGTTTCCATCTTTGGAGATTATGATGTTGTCTGGCCCGATATCCCGGTGAAGCAGCATCTGGCGGTGCACCTCCTGTAGTGCAAGCCCGGCTTTTCGGATAATCTGATTTGCTTCTTTCCATGGCAGCATGGGTATTCCCCGCTGTTTCATATATCCACTCAGGGTACTCCCCTCCAGAAGTTCCATCACCATATATGCCGTTCCGTTTTCCTGAAAGAAGTCCAATACATCTACAACACTCGGCACATACCGCAGTTTGCTCAAGACCTTCGCCTCGTTGAGAAAAACTTCCTTACCACGCCGGTAAACATTTTCCTGAGATTGGCTGTTGGGAATAATCTGATTTCCTTGAAAGACGCGCATTGCCCACTCTGCTGGAAAATATTCCTTGATGGCCAGACGCTGCTGCGTTTTCTGATCATACACCACATAGGTAATTCCAAAACCGCCCATTCCCAGAACACGCCCTACTACATAACGCTCATGAAGCAGGATTCCAACCGGCAGAGCACGCTTGTCCCTATATGTACTTGCGCTGAATCCACAGACACTGCAGGTTCCCTGCTCCTTAGTTTTGGAAGAAAAACAATTTGGACATAGATTCATCTCTTCTCCCTTCCCATTTCTACTCTTCTATATCCATCACCGGTTGATTCTTCGGCACATGGAATACGATAGTTTCTCTTCCGGCGGTAATGACATCACCGTCAATCAGCATTCGGCGGTTTGTGACTTTTACGCCGTTCACAAAAGTTCCATTGGTAGACTGCAGATCCTCCAAATAACAGCCCATCTTCGTCACTTCAATAACAAAATGCTGTTTGGATAACCGGTCATCATCAAAATAAATGTTGCAGATGCTTGAGCGTCCGATAAAGAGACTTCCCTCTACGTCCCATTCCACATCCTTGATTGCACCGGAACGATCTGTAATCGTCAGCCAGATTTTTCTGGTATCAGCTTTCACTAACTCATCGGGATTGACTTCCACCACTTCCGTTTTCTTTTTCTGAATCGCACGAATGATCAAAATTCCAAGAAGAATAACCAGAAGTACAAGTCCAATCCACCAGAAGGATTTTACAGCATTGACCACAGCTACCTTCTTCGGATTCAACCCGTCTGTTACCGAAAATTCCAAAGAAGTATTCATCGCATTGGCATCCTGAGACGTATCCCGGATATCACTGCACTTCAATAAGTAGTCTTCCGTAAAAAGATCATCCTTCGTTGTCAGTGTAACAACGGTTTCTCCCTCTTTTTCCTCTACACTCACAGAATCAATCGGCCAGCTTTTTCCCTTGCCCTCTTCTGATTTAGTCTGAATGCTGTAATGTGCTTTGTCTTTTGCATCCTTCACATTCACACCGTTAGAATCCTGAAGTGTGAATGTAATCGCATTTTTACTGATTTTTTCTACCTCTCCTACGATTGCAGGCGGCTCTGTATCTTCCTCAAAATCGGAATAATCAATTGTGACTGGATCGACGGAAGTTTTATCCACCTCCAAATTCAGTGTCTCACGTCCCACAGCTTTGTTCGTGTCTGCACTCAGTTTCACCACATAAGTATCTTTCTGAAGAAGCTGTGAAATCTCTGCAAAGGCGTTCTGAACACTTTCCGCTGTCTGGCTCACACTGCAGTCGGCATAATAGCCACGGCAATTTTTCTCTGCGAGAATCTGGTTTTTGGTATATAAAATTTTCTCATCTTCCTGACCTTTTTTATTCGCCAAAAGTACACCATATACAGGAATGGATGCTTCCTTCACTGTATTGGCAGTTGATACATTATCAATATCCTTCCCCTTGGAATCATCCTCTCCATCGGTGATTAACAATACAACCGTTCTCAGCTTCGGAGATGTCTCTTCATGAAGAATCTCATTCAGAGAACGGTACAGCACGGTCATACTCTGCTTCGTATTCATGTACCCGATTGCAGAAATCTGCTCACAATCTGCTGCAAGACTGTCATCCGTTTCCTTTACTTTGCTGGAAAAAATTTGTGTTTTCTGTCCTTCGGGACTGTCTGTACCTACCGTATAAAGAGTCATCCTATCTCCTTTTTTCAGAGACTGGCGCAGTTGAATCAACTGATTTTTGGACTCTTCAAACTGAATCTGGTTCACAGAACCGGAGTTATCCATCAGGATAATATAGGCAATATTTTTTCCGCTCTGCTCAAACGGCAAGATTTCTCCGTTCTGGCTCAGAGAAATATTTTTGATTTTACCGCTTACTGAGGCCTCTCCCTGCATTTTTGCCCCCGTCATGTAAACAGTAACATTCGGCGCTTTTCCCTGTGCCTGCTCTGCCAGATATGGAGATTTTATGGAAGCCGCATTGACAGGAACTGCCGTCATCAACAACAACAGTGCCGTCAGGAGTATTTTTATTCTTCTTCCCATGTTCTTCCCTCCCTACAAAATGGTATAAACATCAGTTTTGTCTCTCCCACCGTGACTACATCCCCTTCCTTCAGCTTTTGGGATGTGTCCAGAAGTTCTCCGTTCAGATATACGAGGTTGCCTCCTTCTCCTGTTACATAAAAGGTGTTGCCTTTTGGGTCGTAGGTAACAGAACCGTGTTTGTCGCGTGCGATTGTCCTATCCTCGACGAGAACCACGTCCATCGATGTGCTGCGTCCGATAAAATTCCTGCCTGCATGGAGACGGTAATCATTGCCCCGTTCGCTGCCGCTTATACAAATCAGCCAGCCCACAACAGGATCATGGTTCGTAATGCCCCAAAAACCAAATGCAAGTGTTTTGTCATCATCCTCTTCGTCCGCCCCATAGCCAAAACCATTCTGATTAGCAGCATCAGCTGTTCCTTTGATTGTTTTTTTCATAATTGCACTTAATTCTGTTCCCAGGGACGCATCAACTTCTGCCAGAGAAACTGTTTTATCATCCTCCTCAACGTCATTCAGACGGATCCCCAGCCGCTCACTTTCCTGTCTGCAGTGAGGACATTCTTTGTGCACACTGGTGTCATACCAGTGCCCGTTGCTGCATTTTGTGATCATTTTTCTTTTCCTTTCCCAATGTGATTTTTATCTGATAAATATGGCGATTGCCGAATAATTATCCATATTGGTTCCTCTTCCGTTTTTCAAAACAATCTGTCTCATGCTCTGCAGCCATTCTTCCGGCGTTTTTGCCTTCTTTAATGTCTTACACATATGGCGTTCATCAATCAATTCCCAGAATCCATCACTGCACAACAAAAAGCTGGTATGCTCTGTCACTGGAATATTCTCCACAACTTCATATTTTGGATTCTCCCATTCTGTTCCCATAACGCGTAGCAGGCGGCTTCGGTCTTCATGGTGGCGAATATCTTTTTCCCTGATTTCTCCACATTTGACCAGAAGCTGCGGCATACTGTGATCCTGGCTTCGCTGTATATATTTTGAATTTTCAAAATAATAGATTCTGGAATCTCCGACATGTGCAAATCTCGCTTTATCATCAGAAATCGTAAGTGCTGCCACCGTTGTTTTCATGGAATTTTGTGCATGCTCCTGTATCTGCTTTTCCATCAAATGCTGTTGTGCATACAAAATACCTGCCTCAAGAGAAAAAGAATTCTCCAGAGCCTCCTGCATCTTTTCTACCACAAATGCAGATGCAACATCACCCTTTCCATGACCACCCAGTCCATCACACAATACAAACCCGATGCCTTCTTTCATATTCACTACACCAAGACAGTCTTCATTCACTTTTCTCTCACCCTGATCACTCAGGGTACTGTATGTGATATTCAAATTTCATCTCTCCCCTCAAATTGCTGTCATTTTTTGTATTTTTAGTCATCTTTAAGGTAATTATAGAAAAGTCAAATATTAATGTCAATAATCTTACATATATTTGACATAGAATTTGTTCTCCATATTTCTACTATAGCAGAAACATATTTTTATTGTTCAATCTGTCATTTTTGACATACCTTTTGTTACTTTTGACCATAAAAAAACTGTCCGGCAATCAGTTGCCGGACAGTTTTCCTATTTCAATTTATCTTTTACTCATCTTTAAAGTAATTATGTGAAACATGCGTGTTAATGTCAAGAATATTGCCCATGATTAGAAATAAGAGGTGAATTTATGAAAATCTATGATTATAAAGGAAATGCAAACATTGTCGGACCTATCATCAAACAGGCCCGCAAAAAACAGAAAATGTCCCAGGATACACTTGCTGCCAAACTTCAATTGGAAGGCATTGAAGTTTCTCAGAAAGTCATCAGCCGAATTGAAAAGCAAGAGCGCTTTGTCACAGATTATGAACTTCTGGCTTTCTCCAAAATTTTAAATATTGATCTGTATCAGCTTCTCAAATCAGTAGAGGTCGATTAATTTATATCATTATACCTCATTTGCAGAGTAATTGCAATGCATAATTTTATTTATATCAAGCATAATTTATGCACTATCATTCATTCTATGATTTAGGTGTCAAAACCTTGATTACGGATTGTTTCGTGCTACGCACTTCC
>JAUNPJ010000032.1 GCA_030536755.1 Eubacteriales bacterium
CTTCTATACTCTATCATATCAGTTATCATCTGTCAAGAACTTTTTTAACTTTTTTTGAAACCGGCTTGCATTCAAGAAGTGGTTTCTTTGCGACAGCCAGATTATCATAACACTTGATATTCTGGCTGTCAACTGTTTTTTTCATTTATTTGCAATTTATTTTTATATTTTGATTGCCGCAATGGCTTCTCTGATATTTTCTACATAAACCAACCGGATTCCTTCCACCTTCGTCAATGCTTTCTGACATGCCTTAGGCAAAATGACGGTTTCGAACCCAAGTTTTTTTGCTTCGGCCACTCTCTGTTCCGCCATACTGACCGCACGCACTTCTCCGCTTAATCCAACTTCTCCAAAAACAAGCACCTGATCTGGAATAATCCAGTCTCGATAACTGGATACGACCGCGAGCACAATGCCAAGATCAATTGCCGGCTCATTCATCTTGATTCCCCCGGCAATATTTACATAGGCATCACAGGAAGACAGATTCATACCTGCCCGCTTTTCCAAGACAGCCATCAACAGATTGACACGGTTAAAATCCGTACCTGCTGCCGTTCTTCTTGGCAATCCAAAATTACTCTGGCATACCAGAGCCTGTATCTCAATCAGAATCGGTCTTGTGCCTTCCATCGAACATGCCACAACAGATCCGGAAGCACCTTCGGGCTTTCCATCCAACAAAAATTCCGACGGATTTTTGACCTCCTCCAGACCATTTTCACGCATTTCAAACACACCAATCTCGTTTGTGGAACCAAAACGGTTCTTCACGCCGCGCAAAATGCGATAGGAGGCATGGCGGTCACCCTCAAAATAAAGAACCGTATCCACCATGTGTTCCAAAACTCTTGGTCCGGCTACGTTTCCCTCTTTTGTCACATGTCCAACAATAAATACCGTAATATTCATGCCTTTTGCAATCTGCATCAGAACATTTGTAGATTCACGTACCTGAGATACACTTCCCGGCGCAGACGAAATTTCTTCGTCATACATCGTCTGAATGGAATCAATTACCACCGCATCCGGCTTCTTTCGCTCGATCACCTCCCGGACAGTCTGGAGATTTGTCTCGCACAGCAGCTGCATTTGATTGCCGATTTTACCGATTCTCTGTGCACGCAGTTTAATCTGACGAAGTGATTCCTCTCCAGATATATAAAGTACATTTGTGCCATGATTTGCCAGATTTTTACAAACCTGCAAAAGTAAGGTGGATTTTCCGATTCCCGGATCACCGCCGACCAACACAAGAGAGCCAGGCACAATTCCGCCGCCCAGCACACGATCCAGTTCCTTGATTCCGCTGGTCTTGCGTTCATCTTCCTGCAGATCAATTTGACTCAGGCTCACCGGTTCCTTGACATTTTTACTTTTTACACTGCCTTTGGATGCAGCTTGTGCAGATACAGTTTCTTCCACAAACGTATTCCATTCTCTGCAGCCCGGACACTGCCCCATCCATTTTGCAGACTCATATCCGCAATTCTGACAAAAATAAATTGTTTTCGTTCCCTTTGCCACAAACATTCCTCCTGTACGATAAAAGACGGAGAGCATTTCATCTCTCCGTCCTGATTTTTTCTTATCCGATTTTCTTGATTCTGACCTCTACGTCCTTTGCATTTTCCAGCTCTGCACTAAATGATAATTTTCCTCCAAGGTTCGTCTTCATACTTCCGATTCCTACACCATCCAGGAAAATCTCATATATTGTATCTGCCTCCAGCTCTACTGTAATCTGTGCATCCTCCGGTCCTTCTACTTTGAAAGTCATTTCATTGCCTTCCAATTTCAGATCCAACACGGTAGTTCCTGGTACTGATTCATACACAAACATACCATTGCGTTCCAGTTTTGTGATCTCACGAAATGTCTTAACTTTATACATATCTCCCTGATACTCAAAATCAGATAATTTTGATTTGCTGGCCAACTCATAATCGCCAAAACTAATCGTTCCATTATCTTCTATGCGTATAAGTTCTTTCACAACTGCCATTGTTTTATCCTCCCAGATTCTGTCTTCTATATTAAGTTGTTGTATAGCGCTATTATATAATAATTCTTGTGCGTTTTCCAGTGTAAGAAAGAAAATTTCTTTCTTTTTTCACATCAGCAAAAAACCGGACACTCCAGCATCCGGTTCTTCGTCTTATGGTAATTGATACATTTTTTTGTAAGCCTGATATTCTTCCGTAAATTGCTGGTTATCTTCGCTCTTCATGTTTTCCAGATATTCATGTGTATCATATCCATCCTGAAGAATCTGAATAATGCTGACTGCGATATTGGAACAATGGTCAGACACACGCTCGCAGTTGGTCGTTACATCGGAAAGAACAAATCCCATCTCAATTGTGCATTTTCCTTTACGCAGACGTTTTACATGACGTTTCTTCAATTCTGCGCGCAGATAATCAATGACCTCCTCCAGAGGTTCAATCTCTTCCGCACCTTTCATATCTTCCGTCTTGAATACGCTCACGGTCTTATCCAGAATATCACTAACGGCTTTTTGGAATACCGCCAGCTCATTTTGTGCTTTTGGAGAAAAAGCCAATCCTTTGTCATGTACTTCCTGTGCAGACTCCATGATGTTCAGCGCATGGTCTGAAATACGCTCAAAATCTCCGATACACTGCAGAAGAATCGAACAGGTATGGCTGTCTTTTTCCGAAAGATGTCGGCTTCCCACTTTAACAAGATAAGTACCAAGCCCATCTTCATAAGCATCCACGATATTTTCGATTTCAACGACTCGCTCTGCTGCCGCCTCATCATAATTCGTCAGAAGCTGAATGGACGTAGACATGGCTTCCTTTACCAACTCTGCCATGTGATTGCTTACACGCTTACAGTGCTCAATTGCCAGAGAAGGAGAATCCAAAAAACGTGCATCCAAAAGCTGCAGCATCTGATTTGTCTCTTCTTTGTCCTCCTCTTTGTCTCGCACCGTCAGACAGGCAAGTTTTACCAGATATTTATTAAACGGAAGCCACAACAGCGTTGCACCGATATTAAACAAACTGTGTACAACGGCAATTCCGGCCGGATTGGCTGACTCAGCCAGGAATGAAAAATGTGCAAATCCATTGATTAAATAAAATCCTGCCATGAATACAACCGTTCCAATCAGGTTAAAATACAGATGCATACAGGCAGTTCTCTGCGCATTCTTTTTAGCACCAATTGCAGACAGAAGCGCCGTCACACAGGTACCGATATTCTGACCCATGATAATCGGAAGCGCAGAACCATAAGTCACTGCACCAGTCATACACAATGCCTGCAAAATACCAACAGATGCAGAAGAACTCTGAATCACAGCTGTCAAAATCGTTCCCGCGATCATACCCAAAAACGGATTGGAAAACGCAGTCAGAATGCTGGTAAATTCCGGCACGTCAGCCAGCGGTTTCACTGCCGCACTCATGGTATCCATTCCCGTCATCAGAACTGCAAAGCCTACCAAAATGGATCCAATATCCTGTTTTCTCTCTTTTTTGGAAAACAGCATCATAAAGACACCGATAATCGCCAAAATAGGCGAAAAAGAGGAAGGTTTCAGCATCTGAATCAAGAAGCTTTCACCTTCTATACCTGTCAAACTTAAAATCCAGGATGTAGCGGTCGTACCGACATTGGCACCCATGATAATACCTACAGCCTGTTCCAATTTCATAATTCCCGAGTTAACAAAACCTACAGCCATAACTGTGGTTGCCGATGAAGACTGGATCACGGCAGTCACGCCCGCACCCAGAAGAACCGCTTTGAAAATATTAGAAGTCAGTGTTTCCAGTATTTTCTCAAGGCGTCCGCCGGAGACTTTTGCAAGGCCCTCGCCAAGCACATGCATTCCAAACAGGAACAACGCCAGACCGCCTACCATGGATAATACACTAAAAAAATCCATTTTCTTTTTTCTTCCTCCCGTATTTCATATATTTTTCATCAAATCTTAACACAATATTAGCTTAACTGGTATTCGTAAAATCCGCAAGAGTTATATTGTTAAATCTATGTAAAATTATTTTACATTCCTTTTCATCAAAATACCAAAAAAATCCGCACCGTTTTTCTTATTTTAAACGGTACGGATTTTTTCTATTCTTCCACTTTAAAAATGATTTTCTTTCTGTTCAGCCGAACGGATACAGAATCTCCTGATTTTATATTTCCTTCCAGAATCTCATTTGCCATAGCATCTTCAATTTTGGACTGAATCGCGCGGCGCAGCGGTCTTGCTCCGTATTTACTGTCAAACCCTTCCTCTGCAATGTAAGTTTTCACACCGGCACTGACCTTCAGCGTGATATTCATCTGCTCCTGGCAACGCTTCTGCAGCTGCTTCAAAAGCAATGCTACAATCTGCTGAATATGTTCCTGATCCAGAGAATGGAAGACAATGATATCATCGATTCGGTTTAAAAATTCCGGTTTAAAGATTCTTCGCACCTCATCCATGACGCCGGATTTCATTCTCTCATAGTCATGTTTCGCATCATTGACCGAAGAAAATCCGAGTTTTTTTGGCTCTACGATTGCCTGTGCACCCGCGTTGGAAGTCATGATGATGATCGTCTCTTTGAAATCAACTTTTCGCCCCTGCGCATCGGTGATATGACCGTCATCGAGTACCTGCAGAAGAATATTAAACACATCTGGATGAGCCTTCTCAATCTCATCAAACAAAATAACACTGTACGGATTTCTGCGTACTTTTTCACTGAGCTGACCGCCCTCATCGTAACCGACATATCCTGGAGGAGAACCGATCATCTTGGAAACACTGTGTTTCTCCATATACTCCGACATATCCACACGAATCATCGCCTGTTCACTTCCAAACACCGCTTCCGCCAGAGCCTTCGAAAGCTCCGTCTTACCCACACCGGTAGGTCCCAGAAACAGGAAAGAGCCAATCGGTCTGGAAGGGTCTTTCAGACCAACTCTTCCCCGTTTTACCGCCTGTGCTACTGCAGTCACCGCCTGTTCCTGTCCAATCACGCGCTTATGAAGTTCTTTATCGAGACGGGCAAGGCGCTTGGATTCAGACTCCGCCAGCTTTTTCACCGGGATTTTCGTCCATCCTGCCACAATATCGGCAACGGCATTTTCATCAACCACCAGGTTTGCTTTTTTGCATTTCTTACGGTATTTTTCAATCTCGGATTCGATTGCAGTCTCCAGCTTTGTCTGCTCCTTTTGAATCTCTTTCGCATACGGCAGATCACCATCCTTCAGCGCCTGCTCTTTTTCCATGATCAAGTGCTGAATCCGGTTCTCTGTCTCAATGATATTTTTTGGAGCTTTAAAACCGGCAAGCTGTACTTTCGAGCATGCCTCATCAATCAGATCCAGCGCTTTATCCGGAAGGAAACGGTCGTTGATGTAGCGCACTGCCATTTTTACAGCCGCCTCAATCGCAGAGTCCTCAATCGTCACATGGTGATGTCCCTCATAATACGGGCGAAGTCCCTGTAAAATTGAGATTGTCTCTTCCTGAGAAGGTTCCTCCACAACTACAGGCTGAAATCTTCGTTCCAGCGCCGCATCTTTTTCAATGTATTTGCGGTATTCTTCTCTTGTAGTAGCTCCGATCAGCTGAATCTCTCCTCTGGAAAGAGAAGGCTTCAAAATATTCGAGGCATCCAGTGCTCCCTCCGCACCTCCTGCACCGATAATCGTATGCAGCTCATCGATAAAAAGTAAGATTCCTTTGTTTTCTGATACCTCACGAACCACATTTTTGATGCGTTCTTCAAATTCTCCGCGGTACTTGGAACCAGCTACCATTCCAGACAGATCAAGCACCACGATACGTTTATCTTTGACGGTATCCGGCACCATGCCCCACACAATTCTCTGGGCAAGGCCTTCCGCGATCGCCGTTTTTCCTACACCCGGTTCTCCGATCAGGCATGGATTGTTCTTGGTTCGTCTGCTCAAAATCTGTATGATTCTGGCAATCTCATCGTCACGCCCTACGATTGGATCCAATTTCCCCTGCGCAGCCATCGCTGTCAGATCACGGCTGTACTGATCGAGAGTCGGCGTTGCACTTGAAGCGGATGCCTTCATCACTCTGCCGCTTTGCAGATCTTCCTGAGAAAAACGACTGTCCTCTCCAATCGCAACAAGAACAGCCACATACATTTTCTGGATGTTCACGCCCATCGTATAGAGAAGCCGTGTCGCCACACAATCATTTTCCTTGAGCATAGCCATCAGAATATGCTCCGTCCCAATCTGTTTGCCTTCAAAAGCCGCCGCTTCCTCCGCACTTCTCTCAATCACCTTCTGCGCTCTTGGTGTCAGACCGATTTCCATATCTGCCGTGGCAACATTAGATGCCGGAGCGATCAGACGATCAATCAGCGACATCAGCTTTTCTTCATCCACATTGAAATCCGACAGCACCATACTGGCCGTCCCTTCCGTCTCCTTCAGCAGACCAATCAGAATATGCTCCGTTCCTATATAACTATGCTTGCAGTATCTGGCCATTTTCTCAGCCAGATTCAGAGCTTCTTTTGCCTGTTTTGTAAATTGCTCCTGCATTTCATCCTCCTTTATGTCATATATGATACTCATCATAGATTTCGTCAATCAACGCATGAGCCTCTTCCCTGGTAATATTCTTACAGCAGCCTTTTGCAAGAACTACCATCAGGTTCTCTCTCATCTCCTGAATTGCTTTTATTTTATCGACATCGATCGATATGACTGCTCCTTTTCTGCGGTCAATCGTCACAAAACCTTCCTGGCGCAACACCGCATATGCTTTATTCACCGTATGCATATTGATGCCTATGGTATCTGCAAGCTGACGTACAGAAGGCAGTGTCTCTCCTTCTTTTAATCTGGATGTAGCTATCCCCATAATAATCTGATTACGAAGCTGCATATAGATCGCTTCATCACTGTTAAAATCAATTTGAATCAACATTCAAACTCCTCCTTTGTACTTCTGTCATTCCTGCACTGCTCATTCACACGATGAGAGGCTTTTTGAAATCACCTGTTATACCCATCATAGCATAGATAACATTTATGGTCAATGAAAGGAAACTCTGCGGCTGCATGATACCAAAAAAGCCGCGCAGCCGTGACAAAAATACCACCGGCTCGCAGCCCTTTTTTATGCATTACAGATTCTGAATTCTTCTGATTGCTTCTACCGTATTTTCGTAATTACCAAAACCAGTCAGACGGAAGAAGCCTTCTCCATGAGGTCCGAAACCAGAACCTGGAGTACCTACTACATTTGCATTCTCCAACAGATAATCAAAGAACTCCCAGGAAGTCATTCCATTTGGAGTTTTCAGCCATACATACGGTGCATTGACACCGCCGGAAGCCTCAAAACCAGCTTTGAGGAGTCCCTCGCGAATGTATTTTGCATTCTTCATGTAGTAAGCAACCTGCTCCATCGTCTGTTGTTTTCCTTCTGGAGTATACACAGCCGCACCAGCCTTCTGAACCACATAAGAAACACCATTGAAGGAAGTTTCCTGATGTTTCAGCCACATCCAGTTCAGGGAAACACCGTCTCTCTCCAGTTCTTTCGGAACCACGGTAAATCCAAGTCGCATTCCTGTAAATCCGGCATTCTTGGAGAAACTTCTCATCTCAATCGCACATTTTTTCGCACCCTCGCACTCATAAATGGAATGTGGTACATCATCCTCGGAAATATATGCCTCATAAGCAGCATCAAAAATAATCACTGCACCTACTTCATTTGCGTAATCTACCCATTTCTGAAGCTGATCTTTTTTCACAGTTGCTCCTGTCGGGTTATTCGGGAAGCAAAGATAAATCACATCCGGTCTCTCAGATGGAATCTCCGGCGCAAATCCGTTTTCCTCTTTGCATGGCATATAAATCAGATTGCTCCAGTACTGCTTGTCTTCCTGATACTCGCCGGCTCTTCCTGCCATCGCGTTGGAATCTACATATACAGGATATACTGGGTCGCATACTGCAACTTTGATGTCTTTGCTGAAAATCTGTCCCAGATCGGCAGAATCACATTTTGCACCATCATTGACAAAGATTTCATCCATGCCAAGGTCTACACCTCTTGTTTTATAATCATTTGCAATGATCGCTTCTCTCAGGAAATCACAGCCTTCGTAATCCGGATATCCGCGGAATGTCTCTGCTTTTCCCATCTCATCAGCAGCCTCATGAATCGCACTTACGATTGCTGGAACTAACGGCAGAGAAACATCACCAATACCAAGTCGGATAATGCTTTTATCTGGATTTGCCTGGGTAAATTCGTTTACTTTTCTTCCAATGGTAGCAAACAGATAGCTGCCAGGAAGCTTCAGATAATTTTGATTAATCATAATAATTTTCTCCTCTCGCTTTATCGCTTCTTCGTACTATTGTAATAGATTATGAAAAAACATGCAAGACAAAATCAAAAGATTCCCAGATGCTCCAATAAGATTTTCACGCCCATCACGACCAAAATGATTCCGCCAGCCAGCTCTGCTTTGGAGCGATAGCGACTGCCAAATACATTTCCGATCTTGATTCCGACCACGCCAAAACAGAACGTCACCACGCCGATAAAACAGACAGCCGGAATAATCTGTACCTGTAAAAATGCAAACGTAACACCAACGGCAAGCGCATCGATGCTGGTCGCGATCGCCAGAAGAAGCATCGTCTTTACATCAAAGGAATCATCCATACATTCGTCCTCTTCTCTCGATTCCCGGATCATATTGATGCCGATAATTCCAAGCAGAATAAATGCAATCCAGTGATCGATACTCGTAATGTAACGTTCAAACTGCGTTCCAAGCAAATAACCGATCGCAGGCATCAGCGCCTGAAAACCACCGAAATAAATGCCGGCAAGCAGTGCATTTTTCCATTTCATCTTCGACATGGACAACCCCTTACAGATGGATACCGCAAAGGCATCCATCGACAGTCCCACCGCGATTACAAACAAACTAAATAAACTCATATTTCCTCCTGATTTTTCATTCGTACACAATCCGCAAAAAAGAGACCTATTTGCAGAATTTTGCAAATAAGTCTCACGTTTTATTTTTTCTTGCTGCAAGCTTCATCAAATTTACGCAGTGCTTCTTTTGCTTCGCGGTTCAGCTTCGTCGGAACCTGCACCACCAAAGTTACATAGTGATTTCCACGAACCTTTTTATTTCTCAGACTTGGCACACCTTTGTCTTTCAGACGAATACGTGTATCAGTCTGTGTACCTGGTTTTACAGTGTACATAATATCACCGTCCACGGTACTGATTCTTACATCACCGCCCAGTGCGGCCTGTGCAAATGTGATCGGCGCAGTAGAATAAATATCTTCTCCGCGTCTCTGGAAAATCGGATGACGTGCCACAGCCACCTCTACCAACAGATCACCTCTTGGACCGCCATTGCTTCCAGGCTCACCTTTTCCACTAATGCGGACAGCCTGACCATTATCGATACCGGCCGGAATCGAAATCTGGATCTTCGTGCGTTTGGAAATATATCCAGTGCCGCGGCAATCCGGACATTTCTCGCGGATGACCTTACCAGTACCGCCGCAATCCGGACATGGCTGGATATTTCTTGTCATACCAAACAGAGACTGGCTGGTATATACCACCTGACCCTCTCCATTACATTTCGGACATGTCTCCGGTGCTGTGCCTGCCTTCGCACCGCTTCCGTGACAGGAACTGCATTCTTCCTTCAGCGTGATCTCCAATTCCTTCTCGCAGCCAAATACAGCCTCCTCAAAGGAAATATTGACTCTCGCGCGAAGATTTGCACCTTTCATAGGGCCGCTTCTTGCTCTTCTGCTGCGTCCGCCGCCACCAAATAAGTCGCCAAAAATATCTCCGAAAATATCACCCATATCTGCAGAATCAAAACCGCCGAAGCCACCAAAACCGCCAGCTCCGCCGCCACCACCGTTTTCAAAGGCAGCAAAACCAAACTGGTCATACTGTTTTCTCTTTTCCGGGTCACTCAGAATGCTATACGCATTGGTCGCTTCTTTGAATTTTTGCTCTGCATCTTTATCACCCGGATTTACATCCGGGTGATATTTTTTGGCTAACTTACGATATGCTTTTTTTAATGTTGCGTCATCGGCATTTTTGTCAACGCCGAGGACTTCATATAAATCTCTTTGTTGTTCAGCCATTTTAAATCCTTTTCATCTCGTCTGTATTAGACTTCTTTATAATCAGCGTCAATTACATCATCGTCATATCCAGCTTCATTTCCGCCTGCTGCCTGGCCGCCCATGTTCGGGTTTGGACCAGCCTGTGCTCCCTGTGCCTGCTCATACATCTTTGCAAACAGTTTCTGTGCACTCTGCATCAGTTTCTCTTTTGAAGCCTTCAGTTCAGCTACCTGAGCATCTGTCATCTCTTCTGGATTTGTCTTCTCAACAGCCTCTTTCAGTTCTTTCAGATCTGCCTCAACTGCTGCCTTATCGCCTGCATCCAGTTTGTCACCGGCTTCTTCGAGAGCTTTCTCAACCTGGAATACCATAGCGTCTGCATCGTTTCTTGCATCGATTGCTTCTTTACGTTTCTTATCCTGAGCCTCGAACTCTGCTGCTTCTCTTACAGCCTTATCGATCTCATCGTCGGACATATTAGAACCTGCAGTAATCGTAATGTGCTGTTCTTTTCCTGTTCCCAGGTCCTTTGCAGATACATTTACAATACCGTTTGCATCAATATCAAATGTTACTTCAATCTGAGGCACACCACGTCTTGCTGGTGGAATTCCATCCAATCTGAACTGTCCGAGGGATTTGTTATCTCTTGCAAACTGTCTCTCACCCTGTACAACATTGATATCAACAGCAGTCTGGTTATCAGCAGCAGTAGAGAAGATCTGGCTCTTCTTGGTAGGAATGGTTGTATTTCTCTCAATCAGTCGAGTTGCGATACCACCCATTGTCTCGATAGACAGAGACAGTGGAGTAACGTCCAGAAGAAGGATATCTCCGGCACCTGTATCTCCTGCCAGTTTACCGCCCTGAATGGATGCACCAAGTGCAACACACTCATCCGGGTTCAGAGATTTGCTTGGCTCTTTGCCTGTCAGCTGTTTTACTTTATCCTGTACAGCAGGAATACGTGTAGAACCACCTACCAGCAGTACCTGACCAAGTTCAGAAGCAGAAATACCAGCATCAGATAAAGCTCTGCGTACAGGCTCTGCTGTTTTCTCAACCAGATCATGTGTCAATTCATCAAATTTTGCTCTTGTCAGGTTCATGTCAAAGTGTTTTGGACCTTCGCTTGTAGCTGTGATGAATGGCAGGTTGATGTTTGTCGTTGTTGCGGAAGACAGCTCTTTCTTTGCTTTCTCTGCTGCTTCTTTCAGTCTCTGCAGTGCCATTTTATCAGTAGAAAGGTCTACGCCTTCTTTTGCCTTAAAGTCTGCCAGCATATAGTCTGTGATCTTCTGGTCGAAGTCATCACCACCCAGTCTGTTGTTGCCGGCTGTAGACAATACCTCAATAACACCGTCACCGATTTCAATGACAGATACATCGAATGTACCACCACCAAGGTCATAAACCATGATTTTCTGTTCTCTCTCGTTGTCCAGTCCATATGCCAGAGCTGCTGCAGTCGGCTCGTTGATGATACGTTTTACATCAAGACCAGCAATCTTACCAGCATCTTTTGTTGCCTGACGCTGTGCGTCATTGAAGTATGCAGGAACTGTGATAACTGCCTCGGTAACTTTCTCACCAAGATATCCTTCTGCATCTGCTTTCAGTTTCTGAAGAATCATAGCAGAAATCTCCTGTGGAGAATATTTCTTGCCTTCGATGTTTACTCTGTAATCAGAACCCATCTCTCTTTTAATAGAAGAAATGGTGTTGTCTGCGTTTGTAACGGCCTGACGTTTTGCAGGCTCACCTACCAGTCTCTCTCCGCTTTTTGTAAATGCAACAACAGATGGTGTTGTTCTTGCTCCTTCTGAGTTTGCGATAACGGTGGCCTGACCACCTTCCATAACAGCTACACAGCTGTTTGTTGTACCTAAATCAATACCAATAATTTTACTCATAGTTTTTATCCTCCTCTATCATAAATACTATTGTTTCCAATTAATTTGCCACCTTCACCATACTGTGTCTTACTACAAAATCTTTGTAGGTATAACCCTTCTGGAACTCTTCGACAATCACATTGTCTTCCTGTTCCGGATCATCTACATGCATCACAGCGTTGTGAAGATTTGGATCAAACTGCTGCCCAACGGTCTCAATGACCTTGACTCCCATCTCATCGAAGGTTGTCATCAGCTGTTTGTAAATCATCTGAATACCCTCTGCAAACGCATCGCCTTCCGGCGCGTTTGCCAGACCTCTTTCAAAATTGTCTACAACCGGAAGCATCTTCTCGATGATTTCCTTCGCACCGATCACATACATACTTGCCTTTTCTTTCTCGGTACGCTTGCGGAAATTATCAAATTCTGCCATGGTTCTCTGAAGTCTGTCGGTCAGTTCCTCTATCTTTGTGTCCTTTTTATCTTTCTTTTCTTTCTTCTTGCCAAAGATGGATTTTTTCTGAGTTTCCTCCTGAGATTCCTCTGCTGTTTCTGTTTCTTCTTCAGCAGGTTCTCCGGCCTCTTCCTCTGTCTCCTCGGAAGCAGCTTCACATGTTTCTTCAACAGATTCCGTATCCGGCGCCTCTTCAGCAGGAACTTCCTCCTTCACTTCCTCGGCATCCTTTGTCATCTTGTTTTCTTCTGCCACTACTTCTTCCTACCTTTCTACGTCTTTCTAAACATATCATCTAACTGGTCTTTCAGTGTTTTCAAACTGTCGACCACATGCTCATAATCCATTCGCTTCGGTCCCACAATTCCTATGGTTCCCTTAATTCCGTCACCCAATTCATACGTTGCCGTTACAACGCTGCAGTCTTTCATCGTCTGAATTGGTGCCTCATCGCCGATATACACCTGAATACCGGTATTTTCCTCATCTGTCATCGTTTCTTTTACCAGATTCGCGAGCTGCTGTTTTTCCTCGAAGGTTGCAATAAACTCGCTTGCCTTCTGACTGTCGCTCAACTCCGGATATTTGAAAATGTTAGTCGCACCGGAAGTATAAATCTTCACTTCCTCATCTACCTGAATCAGATTTCCCACTGCATTGAGTACATCTGCAATGACTTCGCTGTGCACGCCTGCCTGCTCTTTCAGCTGCGCGATCATTCCAAGATTAATCTCGGAGGCCTGCAGACCGTTCAGATAATTATTCAGCAGAAAATTCAGTTTAAAAATCGTGTCATCATTCATCGGCTCATCCAGATCAATAATTTCATTCTTAATCTGATTTCCTTCTGCCACGACCACCGCCAGAAGCTGCAGGGGATGCAGTCTGGACAACTGAATAAATTTGATTCTGCATCCGCTGTACTGCGGTGCTGAGATCAGTGTGGCGTAGTTCGTATCTTTTGCAAGAACCCTTGCCACCTGCTGAAGAAGATGCTCCATCTTATCGGTCTTTTCAATCATCAGCTTCTTTGCATTTTCCAGCTGAGAATCTTTCTCGGCAAGCTCCAGATCTTTTCCGGCAATCTGTGCATTTTTCTCAGCCATCATGGCATCTACATAATAGCGATATCCCTTGTCGGAAGGAACACGTCCTGCCGATGTATGCGGCTGTGCGATGTAGCCCATATCGGTCAAATCTGACATCTCGTTGCGAATTGTTGCGGAACTTAATTTCAAATCCGAATATTTTGCAATCGTACGGGAGCCTACCGGTTCGCCAGTTTCCAGATATGTCTGGATGATCGCTTTCAATATTTTCTGTTTACGCTCATCTAAATTGTGTTGCATTGTCGGCTCCTTTCTGATTTTTTGTATTTGTTAGCACTCAAAATAGTGGAGTGCTAACATCTACTGTAGATAATATACACCTATGCACCCTTCTTGTCAAGGGTGAGAAAAAAATTTTTACAAAAAAACGCCTTTATTCTGTTATAGAAAGAATTTCTTCCTATTAAGAATAAAGACGTTTCCGTATTTTATGCATCCAGTGCGTTTACCTTCATCACCGTTTCTCTTCTATCATTCCTTCTTCGTATACTTGCGAAAACAGAACCGGATATGTTATGCCATACACTGAAAATAGCTCCCGGCAGTGTTGCCAGTGGATTTGCGGCAAAATTAGCAGTTGCAAGCGATACCGCAAGACCACTGTTCTGCATCGCCACCTCAATGGCAATTGCGGTAGCCTTATTGTATTCCACATGAAAAACATTCGCCAGCACAAGCCCAATTCCCAGTCCACAGAGATTGTGGAGCATCACCACGCCAAGGACAAGCAGTCCGCAGCTTACGATCTTCTCGTTGTTGTTTGCCACGATTCCGGAGATGATCATAACAATCGATACGACAGAAATCAATGGCAGGACATCCGAGATCTTCTGAATCTGCTTTCCAAACAGACTTCGGATCAAAATTCCCAATAATACCGGAATCAAAATCACCTTCACTACAGAAATCACCATTGCCAGGAAGGAAACCTCTACCCATGCACCTGCAAGCACATATACGAGAAATGGTGTCATCAACGGAGCGATCAGTGTGGATACAATCGTCATTCCCACAGACAGCGGTACATCGCCGCCGGCAATATAAGTGATGACATTGCTTGCTGTTCCTCCCGGACAGCATCCTACCAGAATCACACCGAGCGCAAGATCCGGATTCAGGTGCAGGAGCACTGCCAGCCCCCAGGCACACAGCGGCATGATCGTATACTGACAGATACAGCCCAGAACAATTTCCTTTGGATGGGAAAATACAACCTGAAAATCTCCCATTTTAATGGTAAGTCCCATGCCGAACATCGCTACTCCAAGAAATACAGAAGTGTAATTCGTTGTCCATGCAAATGCAGATGGCACAAAAAATGAAAATACGGAGAAAATAATAATGACAACACCGATGAAACGTGTCAGAAAGGAGCTGATTTTTGCAATTTTTTCCATATCTCTACACCTCATAACTGAAATTGTCAATGAGTCTCGTCTTGCCGATGTAAACAGCCATCGCTACCAGTACATCCTTCTCTACTTTCTCTACCGGCTGCATGGTCAGTGCATCTACCATCGATACATAGTCAATCTTTGACAAAGGCTCTGCCTCAATGATCGCACGCATCGGTGCCAATACATCCTCAGCGCTGCATCCGGCCTGGATCAGTTCCTGTCCTTTCTTCACTGCTTTCGACAGACATAATGCGGCCTTTCTTTCTTCCGCACTTAAATATGTATTTCTTGAGGATTTTGCCAGTCCGTCTTCTTCACGGACGATCGGGCATCCCACAACTTCCACATCAAAATTCAAATCCAGCACCATTTTTTTGATAATTGCCAGCTGCTGTGCATCTTTCTGTCCAAAATATGCACGGTCAGGTGCTGCGATATGAAACAGTTTGGATACAACGGTGCACACACCCTTAAAGTGGATCGGTCTTGTCTTTCCGCAAAGTGTCTCGGAAAGAGTATCAATACTGACAAATGCACATGGATCATGGTACATTTCTTCCGGTTCCGGATGGAAGATCAGGTCAGCGCCAAGGCTCTCGCAAAGTGCGCTGTCTCTTTCAAAATCTCTCGGATACGCTTCCAGATCCTCATTTGGTCCAAACTGTGTCGGATTCACGAAATCAGAAACTACTACAATATCATTTTCTTTGCGGGCACGGGCAATCAGGCTTGCATGTCCTTCATGCAAAAATCCCATGGTAGGGACAAGTCCAATGCTTTTTCCCTCCTTCTTCCATTGTCTTACCAGTTGCCTTGTTTCTAAAACAGTTGTTGTTACCTTCATCTTTCTGCTCCTTTTTCAATGAATTAAGATAGCCTCTGTTCTGATTTTCTGTTATTCCATATCCTTTAACAAACCATGCTTCTCATAACTTGTCACACGGCTGATGTGATTTTTCTCATCTACAAAAACCACTTTTGGTTTATGCTCTTTGGCTTCCTTTGCATCCACGCCTGCATAAGCCATAATAATAATCTTATCTCCGGTGCTGACACATCTGGCAGCAGCTCCGTTCAGGCAGATCATACCACTTCCGCGCTCTCCGCAGATGGTATACGTCTCAAAACGACTTCCGTTGTTGATATCGACGATCTGCACTTTCTCGTACTCCAGAATTCCGGCAGCCTCCAGAAGTTCTTCATCCACAGTGATGCTTCCCACATAATCAAGTTCTGCCTGGACGACAGTCGCACGGTGGATTTTTCCTTTTAACATCTCAAGTGTCATCTTATCTATCCTTTCTAAAATCTAAAAAAAGCACTTTTCGGGCAGACTTAGACCCGGAAAGTGCTCAAAATTCTTAAAATGAAAAATATTCCGTGAGTCTTACTTCTTTTACAAATATAAGCTCAAATATCTTGTATAAAACAACAGTCAATCAGATTTGAATATAGTTTTGAAGAACAAATACTATCTCAAGTCGTATTATAACAGATGACACTCAGATTGCAATATTTTTATCAATCTTATTTGTATTCTTCCACGTACATAATTTTCGCCTGCATTTCTCCCATCGACTCCACAACGCCTGCCGATGCCAGAGACATCAGCGCCGCACCGTAAGCCGCTTCCTCCTTACATACAGGAATCTGCATCTTCATTCCAAACATACCTTCCGCCAATTCCCTCATCAAAGCATTCTGGCGGATTCCATTACCGGATCCCACAAGGCGAACCGCCTGCTTTCCTGTCATCTGGCACATTTCTTCATACATGCCATACAATTCCCCGAGAATTCCCTGAATCACTCCGACAGTCATTGCGCCTGGATGAAAATTCTCAATACCGATACCTTTCATGCTTCCCCTCTCGCCTGGATTACTTCTCGTTCCCGCAAAAGTGGTTTTCACATTCCAGACATTTTCTTTTCCATATGTATCAAGAAACTCTCTTGCCTGCTGCTCCATGACTCCATAAAGCGCACTCATATCATCACGTCCTGCTGCCTTACGGTAAAACTGTTCCAGCATCGCATACGCTCTTCCTCCGCAGAGTCCGGAACCAGCCATAATATATAATTTTTCGGTACAGGGACGAAGCTCAATCGAGCCCTGGATATCCACATATCGGTCAATTCCAAAGGATACCTGACTTCCCGTTCCAATATTAACCAGAACCGTCTGCTCCAGATTCTGCACAGAACCAAGAATGCTTGCCTGGTTGTCTCCAAGAGAAGCGGTCACCGGGATTTCTTCCGACAGTTCCCCTGTTGTTTTTCCGACAATGCCATGTCCCTCCAGGACTTCCGGCAGATAGGAAATATCCACACCTGCCTCTTTCAGTTTCTGTATACAGAACTCGCCTTTTTCCAGATCGAAGCATCCCCAGCTCGCCGCCATATCTCTGGAAATGACTGGTGTTTTTAATCCGCACAGTTTCATGGCAATGTAATCGCTGATTGTCACCATCTTTACCGCTTCGGCAGGAATCTTCCCATTTTTCTGAAGATAAAAATGCGTCGTCAGTCCATAACCGGATGCGGCAGAGCCTGTTGCTTTTTTCAGAGTTTCTGCATACGTTAAGCCCTCCTCCATCTCTTCATTTCCGCTTCCGTCCTGCCAGGTATAAAGAGGACTCACTGCATTTCCCTCTGCATCCACGTACAGCATTCCATGCATCTGCCCGGTCATACCAATACTGTCCGGTACACCAAATTCCCCAATCAGCCCGGCAACGCCCTGTTTTGTCAGAGTCCATATTTTCTCTGTATCCTGAATCTTATGAAAATCCTCTGCACTCTCTAAAAAAGACTGATGTGCAATCGTTTTGCTTCCCAGAAGCCCTCCGCGCTCACCATCTACCATAATAATACTGATCGTTGTTGTTCCTATATCGATTCCAATTGCACGCATATTCTCATTCCTTTCCTTTTACTTTATACACATCTGCCGTCCACTTGCTTTCCTCCTGGTTCTGACATTTCAGGCAGTCAAAAATTTTAGCAGCCATTTTCTGAAAATCCTGCTCCAGAGTAACAATTCCCAGTTCCTCTGCACCTGGCAGCACATCAATGGCTGCCGCCTGATGAAACAGTCCCATCTCTTTTGCTTTTCGCTCAAAAGGAATGCCCAATTCTGCCACACTGTAGATTACCCCGTCACATTCCGATAAACGCTGAAGATTTTCCTCCATCACCGCTGTAGGCATGTGTTCCGGATCTTTTCTATAGTCCCAGGAAATCCTGCTGACCACAGGTTCCTCAGCCAGTTTCAAATATTCCTGTTCACGAGCGCAGACACTTCGCACCTGTTTCTCATCCCATCCCACAAATCCGATTTGCTTACAACCGTTTTTCTGCAGTTTTTGATACAGACAGCGAATGGCCGCCTCATTATCGAGACACACTGCGTCTGCATACATACTCTGGCAGGTAGTATCAAACAGCACAAGATTCATTCCAAGTCCACGAAGTTTCCGCAGCGCCTCCCGACTCAATTCCATATCTTCAAGCCAGAGCACTACATTTCTTAAATCTTTTTCATAAATCTGAAACAGACATTTTTCCAGTGACTGATTTTTTGTTTTCTGTTTAAACAAGACAAGCGAGTCCATTTCCTCCGCCTCTGTCTGAAACGCGTCCATAAACTGGGAGAAAAAAGTATTCTGAGCAGGAGCCACCAGGGTGATGATATCCATCTTCCCCTTGCGTGCTCCATACTGCAGTGCAACTCTCGTTCCGCTTCCCTGAATTCGCTCAATAATCTTCTCCTCTTCCAGAAGCTTCAAGGCCTTTCGAACCGTCACTCTGCTGACCCCCAGTTCCTCCGAAAGTTTTCGTTCCGGCGGTATCAGACTCCCTTCCCGATAAATGTCCTCATAAATCATCCGACAGATTTTTTTCTTTACATATTCATAAAGGTTCTGTTCCTCCAAATGTCTCATCCTCTCTCTAAATTAAGGACAGGGGACAGTTCCCTGTCTTTCTCAACCCATAGCTGTTGAACATGGATCAAGTCTTTTGATTATATCTTCCTGTATTTCCGGAGAAAGGTCAAGGAAATTCACAAAAGTTCCGTGAATTCTTACAATATATACACCACTTGGCGCATATTTCTTTGGATTTGCCAGAACTGTTCTGAGCATTTCCGGTGTTGTTACATTGACATACAGATAAAACGGCGAGACTTTTCCTTCATCATAGCTGTTGAAGAATAACGGTGTAAAGATTTTTGTCTTAAACTCCATGCCCTTCTCTTCCATCGTCTGTCCCTTAAAGTATCCCGGATTGATACCAAAGTGCGAAGCATAACCTCCATTCATTGTCTCAAATGGAAGATGACGATTGGAGAGCATACGCATTCCCAGTCCTCCGGAAGCCTCTCCATATAATGGGTCTACACCATAGTTCAGCATTTCTCTCGCTTTTCGTCCGTCCGGTGTTGCGCCAACCCAGTATCCATACATCAAATGTGTGGATGGTGTTGCATAATCCGGACGGAATGGATTGCCCAGATAGTTTTTCTTAGAGGAAACCATGGCAGATACTTTTCTTGCAATCTCTGCTGCCTCTTTGTCGACGCGCGCAATGTTGTTTCCGAATTTATCACAATCCAGAAGGTACTGGTGCATTTCCTCATCCTGTTCAAAGTTCGTGCGAAGTGCTTCCAAGAAACGATTGGCATCCTCCGGCCTTTCCTCTACGAGTGTGTCAATCGCGATAAAGGAATCCGCCAGCACACTCAATCCGTGAATCAGGCAACCGCTGCCATTGTACTTTGTTCCCTGCTTCTGTGTGTCACGCAGATCAATGCCACTCTCAATACCACCCATCATCGTTGACAAAAATGGCACCTGATACAGTCCGATCGCACGGGAAGCTCCATTGGCTGCTTCCACCATCTCATCTACATAAAATTCCAGTTCTTTATAAAATACCTCACGGATATTTTTCAGAAGGTCCAGGTTGTTGTCATAACCAAGTTCTTCTCTCGTCTTTCCAATCTGCTCACCTGTGATTTCAGATTTTCCGCCCTGCAGAACCAGTTCCAGAACCTTCGGCATATTCAACCAGCTGTTGGTGGTATTTCCATTGTCTTTTCCCATGATCAGCGGTTCCTGACATCCTGCCACCGAATAATCCGGAAGATCCTCCGGGTCTACTCCTTTCCTGCGAAGCACTTCAAAAATCGCATCATCGTTAAACAGAGATGGTGTCAGTACACCTGGTGTAAAGAAGAATCGTCCCATCTCCTCATATAATTTATCCGGTGTGTTTTTATGAAGCTTCACAGACAGAATCGGCTGCGGAAGGTTCATATCATAATAAGCGTCAAACAGCGCGTAGGAAGTCGGATTGGTCAGATCATTTCCCTGTGCATCCCTTCCTCCGATAATCAGATTCTGCGAAATTGCCCAGCTTCTGTCTGCTACATTGAAAAATACCAGCATATGCTTCAAAAGGGCTGCTGTCGTATCACGGTCCAGATCTTCTTTTGCACGATATGGCTCAAAAATGCGGTCCGCATTTCCAACAGAAAAAGCAAATGGATTTGGTGTCTGCTCCACACACATCGTCTGCCAGATCAGCAAGAAAGACTGAATCGCCTCGTACAGATTTTCTGCTCCATGAGCCGGAACTTTTTTCAGAGTTTCTGCCATCAGCGTGTATCTGCATTTTTCTTTTCCTTCGGACTTTTCTGCCTGTTCCTGTGCCATGGTACTGTAACGCTCTGCCAGTACCAGCATCGCCTGAACAGACAGTTTCATCGCCTCATAATAGTCTTTTTTATCCTCATGTTCCTTCTGCTTCTGGCTGAGTTCTTCAATGACTGCCAGTGCACCATCTTTCAGAAAATGACGTACATTCGGAATCAGATGTCCCGTTACCTGTTCCATGAAAAAGACTGCTTCTTTTGTATATTTTTCTGCCGGTGCATAGGCCGCCATCAGCTCTTTGGCGAATTTATTTTTTGCATAATAATCTTTTACCTTCGCGATGCGTTCTTCCGTAATATCACCAATTGGATCAATGTCGCCGAATACTGCAGTCGGATCACAGTATCCGGCGAAAGAACTTACCTGAAATGCCGGATTGATCAGTGCATAAGAACGGGCAAATGCATCATCCTGCGTTCCTGCGAATACATGATAGTTCCCGATTGTAAGGGGAATTCTCTTCATAACCTGAATCAAGGTCTTTCCAATACGGATGCTGTCCGGATCGTCTTTGTATAATTCATCACATTCCATCGCGATCTCTCTTGCCCAAAACCAGCCTTCCAGATGATCCAGCTTTCTTTCTTCCTGAAAGCGCTCTTTTGCCAATTTTGTAATTTCTTCTGCGTTATAAATTTCCTGAATTCTCAAATCTATTTCTCCTCCTTTTTATAATTGTTTCCACAACTCCCTATTTGTCGGGTTGTATGTGCACCACTTTCCTGGTCAACGAAGCAGAGTCTCAACGGCAAGGTTGGGCTTGAGGGTTTCCGAACGGCCATTTGCACAGGGAAGGTTTTCCATATCAAGTGCGATATCTCCGCTTCCGCTGGCAACCTGTTGATTTTCTTGTCTGGCTGCGCCGCCGATAGATTGCTTTACAAACAAACTCGCACGCGGTGCTCAAACAGTGTTTGCAAAGCAATCGCTATGCTCGCCAATCCGGCGAAAATCTGCCAAAGGTCTGCCCTCGGAAGCGGAGATATCCGCACTTTGATTATGGAAAGTTGTCAATCTGTGCAAATGGGCCGTTCTACTTTGTTGGCATTGTCTTTTGTTGGACGATATACCAAACAAAAGAGCGTGTAAAATTTAATGTTTTTTCAAAATTTGCATCATTTATAAGAACATAGGAGTTTTCTACATGACCGCACTCGTTCGAGAGGGATATACCAGCGCAGACATTTGGAGAAATTTTCACAGTTTTTTCGAGCATAGCGATTGCTCGCGACGCACTGTTTGAGCACCACGTGCGAGTTTGCGTCAAGAGCAATCCATAAGCGGCGCAGAAAAAGCAAGAAAATCGACATGCCTGCGCTGGTATATCCCTCTCGGATGAAAGGCGGTCATGAAAAAACTCCGGAAGTAATCCCCCTACCCCTGTCGGTGGAAAGTGTTTCGTTGACCAGGAAAAGCGGTGCACATACGACCCTACAAACAGGAATTTTCGTTTTTAATAATCAGGTACGCACGACCTGTATTCCTTTGCTGCGAAATGTGTATTCAAAGAACCGAACGATTTCCGGAAGAATTTTTCCCGGCTTCATCTGATATGTATAACCGCACTGTTCCCATTTTCCTTTGCCAAATTCATGGTACGTAAGAAGCTCCAGTCTGACATTTTCTCTCGCCGCAAAGTTTCCCAGAAATTCTGCAAACATCTGCGCCTCTTCCTTGCTGTCATTGAATCCCGGTATCAGTGGAATCCGTAAAAGTACATCTGAATGACTCTTTGCTGCCATCTGAATATTCTGTAAAATCTGTGTATTCGGCATGCCCAGCCACTGCTTATGTTTTTCATTGTAGCAGCTTTTGATGTCCATGATCCACTCATCCACCAGAGGAAGATATTCTTCCATCCGCGGATGTGTTCCATTACTCTCGATGGCCGTGTGAATACCTTCTTCTTTCAGTCTGGTCAAAAATAGTTTTGCTGCTTCAAACTGCATGGTCACCTCACCGCCAGTCAACGTAACGCCGCCTCCATCGAAAAACATCGGTCTGCTTTCGATACATTCCTGAACCAGAGTCTCCACGTCATATTCCTGGCAGGAAAAACGCAATCCTTTCTGTCTCCGTCCTTTCACACAATTCATTTCCTTGCAATCCCGGCAAGTCTCCCTGTTCAATCTGCCGTTTTCTACCGCACCCCTGGGGCAGCAGCTTTCATCCAGCCATTCCTTTTCAGTCAGCAGCACACCTGCGGGGCACATTCCCTCCGGATTGGAACACCAGGGACAATGCATATTGCAGCCCTGCAGATGGTAGATCAGGCGATTGCCTCTTCCATCCTGGGAATAATTGAACCCTTTCTGAAATACCTTCAGCTTCATACTTCCTCCTACAATTGGTATTCTATATTAATACCAATTGATTCAAAAAAATAATTATTTTCTCTTATTGGTATTATCATACACTACCAATTGTATCTTGTCAATCCTTTTACTTCTAAATTTTCCCACAAAAAATATTCCTGTTTTTTTTATAAAAATTCCCCCGAAGTCTGGTAACTTCAGGGGATAACCTTATGCCCGAATCGCCCACCTCATCTTTGTGGATCTGGCACGGCTGTTGCGCACGCACTCCTCCTCATACGGTTCATCCGAGTTCTCTACAAGCATGCCTATCAGTTCCTTTCTGTCAATCTGTTTCAGGCGCTCTGCTGCACTGATTCCCTTCTGCGGATTCATGCGCAGATCGAGTGGTCCCTCTACTTTATAAGAAAATTCCCGATTCGGATTATCAATCTGCATGGAAGAAACACCAAGATCTGCCAACACAAAATCAAACTTTCCCGCCTCGGCTGCCGCGGGTCGCTTCGTGGCTGTAGAAGTCACCATAGGTGTAGCAGATCACATAGCCATCCATCTGCTTATCAATAGACGGAAGTTTTTGAGTTAATAGGATAACTTTGTGCAAATTTCGATATTTTCTCATTTATAGTTTACAAATTTTCACCATTGCTTTTGATCACATTCTGATACCAATAAAAAGACTTTTTCTTTTTCCGCTCCAATGTTCCGTGTCCTTCGTTATCTTTATCCACATAGATAAATCCATAACGCTTCTTCATCTCGCCAGTGGTAAAAGAAACACAGTCAATACATCCCCATGGCGTATACCCCATCAGTTTCACACCATCCTCAAGAACAGCCTTCTTAAACTCTTCGATATGTGCTTTCAGATATTCAATTCTGTAATCATCTGCAATATTTCCATCTGGCTGTACCTCATCCACAGCTCCGAATCCATTTTCCACAATAAACAACGGCTTTTGATATCTCTCATACAGAATATTCAGGGAATATCTAAGACCTACCGGATCAATCTGCCATCCCCAATCACTTTTCTGTACGAATGGATTTCTGACGCTTCCCGGGAAACCATCCAGACCATTCCCTTCCACTACTGCATTTGCTTTGACAGCGTTTGTCATATAATAACTAAATCCTACATAATCAACAGTGCCTTCTTTCAGGATTTTTTTATCCTCTTCCTCCATCTGAATATGGAAATTTTTTCGTTCCCACTCTTTCAGAATATAATTTGGATAAACGCCTCTTACATGAACATCTCCAAACAGGTAACGGTCATGCATGGCAAGTGTTGAGAAGATTATATCATCCGGATGGCAGGAATATGGATATAAAGGCACACAGGCCACCATACAGCCAATCTGAAAATCAGGGTTAATCTCATGGCCTTTTTTTACAACAAGTGCGCTTGCCACCAGTTCATGATGCACTACCTGATACATGCACTCTTCCGGATTTTCCTGATCTTTAAAAATTACGCCGGAGCAAGTATAGCCAAACAGAGGGTATTTATAATTTTTCTGATTATTGATTTCATTAAAAGTCATCCAGTATTTGACTTTATTTTTGTAACGTTCCATCACTGTGAGGGCATATTTTACAAAAAAATCGATTAATTTTCTGTTTTTCCAACCGCCGTATTCTTTCACCAGATGATACGGCATCTCAAAATGTGAAAGAGTAACAACCGGCTGAATACCATATTTCAAAAGTTCGTCAAACAAGTCATCATAGAATTTCAGACCTGCTTCATTTGGCATCTCATCGTCACCATTCGGAAAGATTCTTGTCCATGCAATAGAGGTTCTGAAACATTTGAATCCCATTTCCGCGAATAATTTTATATCCTCTTTATAGCGATGATAAAAGTCAATTGCTTCATGATTTGGATAATAGCATCCTTTCTGTATTCCGTCTGTAATTCTGCGGTCTACACCATGTGCACCTGCAGTAAGGATATCCACAATACTGACTCCTTTTCCATCTTCATTCCAAGCACCTTCTACCTGATGGGCGGCAACTGCGCCGCCCCATAGAAAATCATCTGGCATTCTGTTCATTTGATAACCTCCTATTACTTCACTTTTATTACTGTCTCCAGGGTATCCAGTTCCTTACCGGATACAATCTCCATCTTCTGTCTGTCTCCCATATCTGTGAGAATAAAAATTACCGTAGTATCATATCCCTGCTCTTCAATAAACTTTTTATCGAATGTTACAAGAAGATCTCCTTTTTTGACCTGAGTTCCCTGCTGTACATGAACTTTAAATCCTTTTCCATCCAATTCTACTGTATTGATGCCGATGTGAATCAGCACTTCCACTCCATCTGCCGACAGACCGACTGCATGGCCGGTAGGAAATACCGCCTCTACCACTGCATCAAATGGTGCATATACTTTCCCTTCTGATGGAATGATACCTACACCATCGCCCATTCCTTTAGAAGCGAACACTTCATCCTTAACTTCAGAAACAGGAATTACCTCACCTTTAACCGGGCAGGCAAATACCATTTCTGGTTTTACATTGTCCTCATTCTCTGCAGTCTTATCTTTTACGTTTTCTGTTTCTGCCGCATTTTCTTCTACGTTTTCTTCAAATCCCACGATCCATGTAAGAATCACACCTAAAACAAAAGCGATTACGATAGAAAGCAAAAAACCAAGGAACTGTCCCATATGACCCGCTTTAAAATATGCAGGAATGGTTGCGATACCCGGCATGTTATATCCCCAGGATACTGCATTAAATGCGCCTGCCACTGCACCTGCAACCGCACCGGAAATACATCCGCATACCATAGGTTTTTTCAGTCTTAAGTTCACACCGTAAATAGCGGGTTCCGTAATACCGAATAATCCGGTAATTGCTGCTGACAAGGATACACCCTTCATATCTTTGTCTTTTGTTTTCAAAAATACACCTAATGCTGCTCCAGCCTGACCGAATACTGCAGATGCCTGAAGTCCTGTAAAGGTATCATAGCCAAGTGCTGCATAATTTCCTACAGTAACCGGTGTAATTCCCCAGTGGACGCCAAAAATAACCAGTACCTGCCAGAGACCACCTACAATGATACCTGCCACAATCGGACTTAAACCATAGAGAAAATTGTAAGCACCCGCAATCGCACCTCCTACTGTATTACCAATCGGTCCAAATGCCAGTAAAGTCAATGGAACCATAATTGCAATCGTAAACATAGGAGAAAACAGATTTCTTATTACAATCGGCAAGTATTTGTCAAAGAACTTCTGCACATAAGAAGCAATCCAAATTGACAAAATAATTGGAATAACAGATGAAGTGTAGCTTAAAAGCTGAACTTTCATTCCAAGGAAATATACCGGATCACCTGCATTTACCATATTGATATAATCCGGACTGACCAGCGCACAGGCAATGACAAGTGCCACATAAGTATTAACACCAAACTTTTTCGATGCTGTAACTGCAATTAATACCGGCAAAAATGTAAATGCTGTCCATGACACAAAGTTCAAAATCTGGTAAGTTCCGCCTGCAGTATCAATCGCATTTAAGGCAACAAAAATTCCCAGAATACCTTGCAGAATACCGCATGCTGCTAATGTGTATAAAAACGGAGCAAATATACTGGAGATGATATCAATCATCTTACTAAATACGCCTACCTTGTTTTCGGCATCGCCCGTTTGACTTTCATCCACAGTAACCAATTCCATTACAAAATTAAACGCATCCTGCACATGATTTCCAATAACAACCTGATACTGACCTCCGGCCTGCACCGTAGTAATAACTCCCGGAATCTTTGCTACTTTACCGGAATCAACAATAGATTCGTCCTTTAAAATAAAACGAAGTCTTGTTGCACAATGTGCAACATTGCTAATATTGCTGTTTCCACCCAATTCTTTTACCAGCTCTTTTGCCGTGATCCTATAATCTATAGCCATAACAGCTACCCCTTTCTTTTTTATTCAGCACCGGTTGCTTTATGATTCTATTATATCGTTTTCCCAATAAATTACTATAGTTTCGGCGGCTTTAGGTACAGGTAGCTTTCAAAGAAACATGTTTTATGCAAGAAACACTGTGTTTCCTTATACTGTACAAATTCACTTATGTGTTTACAAAAAAGACGGCTATACAAGCCGCCTTCCTATTGTTTCCAACAGATAAATAACTGGTACCTGTGTGGTAATATTATATTCTTCATCAATCAGATACCGCCCTACAAAATAAGGCAGATGATAATCCGATAATTTTGCCAGTGTACAGGCATCTCCATTTGTTATGCTGAAAATAATGGCATTATGCCGTTTAAAACGTTCTGCCATACTCAATACCTGCTGTGTTTCTCCTGATTCTGACAACGCAATCACTACAGTCGAATCCATATCTTCATGAATCGGATAAAAAGGATCTTCAATATACTGGCTGTATTTTCCAATGTTTGAAAAATACCTTGCCCCATATTTTCCGAGAATTCCCGATGTCCCAATTCCAATAAAAATCAACTGTCTTGCTTCCCGTATCACCTGCGTAACTTCATTGATTTTCTCTTCATACTGTATAGATGTTACCGTATGTAAAAAATACATGATTTCATCGCTTCTGGTGTCTTTCACCTGTTTTTTCTGCTTTTCTTTCTCTTCCTGTAAAAACAGTTTAAACCGTAGCTTAAATTCAGAATATCCATCACAGCCTGTTTTTTTACAGAATCTGACAATCGTTGATGTTGACACATGAGCTGCCTGTGCCAGTTCGCGAATTGTCATATACCTTACTTCATTCTTGTGTTCCATAATGTAATTATACACAAGCATTTCCAAGTCATTGTATGACTGCAATATCTCGTAACCAAACATGTCGTTCCTCCGTTAAACAAGGAATTCTGTTATGATTAATCATAACAGAATTCCTTCTCATGTACAAAACAGCTACTTTTCTTCAAAATTCATTTCACTCTTCCAAAGTTACTGCCTCTTTTTCACTCATCAAACTCTGTTAAATTACTATGCCCGAATCGCCCACCTCATCTTTGTGGATCGGGCACGACTGTTGCGCACGCACTCTTCTGCCGAAGGACGAATGACATCCTTGCAGATCTCGCTGTAAACACCTGCTTTATAACATTCCTTAAACGATTTTTTCACGAGACGGTCCTCACCGGAGTGGAAGGTCAGAATTGCCACTCTGCCGCCGGGCGTCAGTACATCCGGCAATTTTTCCAGAAATTGATACAGGACTTCAAATTCACTGTTCACGTCAATGCGAAGAGCCTGAAAGGTTCTCTGGCAGGACTTTTTCACCGCTTCCCTACGGTCTGCTGCCGGAAGGAAAGAAAGAGCCTCTTCAATCGTCTGTTTCAAATCTGTAGTTGTGAGAATTTCCTGTCCTTTCCGCTGACGGGACAGCACACTTTTGGCAATCTCTTCTGCATACGGTTCATCCGAGTTCTCTACCAACATTCCTATCAGTTCCTCTCTGTCAATGTGTTTGAGGCGCTCTGCTGCACTGATTCCCTTCTGCGGATTCATACGCAGATCGAGTGGTCCCTCTACTTTATAAGAAAATCCCCGATCCGGATTGTCAATCTGCATGGAAGAAACACCGAGATCCGCCAACACAAAATCAAACTTTCCTGCCTCTGCTGCCACCTGATCAATATTTGCAAAATTCAGTAGTTTGACTGTCAAAATTTCTTCGCCGAACCCCTGTTCCTGTAAACGGGCCTTTGTCTTCGCCGATTCAATCGGATCTACGTCAAGCGCATAGATATGTCCTTTCGACTGGAGGCATTTGAGCATCTCTTTTGTGTGTCCTCCGTAGCCCAGTGTCGCGTCAAGCCCAATCTGGCCCGGCTGAATCTGCAGAAAATCCAGAATTTCCTTCACACAGATGGAGATATGCATCCCAGCCGGCGTCCCTCCCTTGCTGATAACCTTTGCCACCGTATCCGCATACTTCTCCGGATTGAGTTCTTTATACTTTTCTTTGTAACTTTTTGGATGTGTTCCTGAATAGCGAACACGCCGTTTGTGCTTCTTTTCCTGATTTTCCATAGCTGGTCTCCTTACTTATTCCTGCGATAATAAAATATCCACATTTTTCCTTTCCATCTGCAAAAGCGGATTTTTCCCTGTTCAAAGTATACTATAAGAAAAGAAAAGCCACAAGAAAAAAAGATACCGCTGCATTTGCAGCGGCATCCGATTCGTTACTGTTCACTCCGATTCTATTTATTTTATTCTATTTGTTTATTTTACTCTTTCCACGAGATATTCTTTTGCTGACGTAGGATAAGAACTCACGATAATCGCATATGTATTTTTGCCGTTAAGACTTCCTGTCCTGAAATATCCCGTAATGTAATATGCATATCTGGAAGCATCATCATACACTCTGTAATATGCATCGATCATTCCCACAGCAGAAACTTCAATCAACCAGTTACCTTTTTTTACAATTCTTGTTTTTACATTTGTCGCTCCGCCCTCACTCAATACTCCCGGAAGGTAGGCTTGATTGGCAAGCGGCATCGTGATAAATTTTTTATTGATCTTATCATAAATCATAACCGGATAAACAGTCCCTTTATTCCCCGTCTGTCCAAGAAAATACAAATTCTTGGAAGTCGGATTCGTAATTTTAATTCCAAAACTGCTTGTACCGGCATTCACAAACGTGGTGCCCGCCACACGAGCTCCTATCCACCCACTTACCGTACAAATCGGTACGGCACTGCTGAATGCTCCTTTGCTGCTTCCTCTGACGGCACGGACCTTATAATAAAACTCTCCTTTTTTCGTATCCGTACAGGAGATACTCTTTGTCGTTTTGATTTTTGCATAGCTTTTTCCTGGTACAGCGCGATATACCTGATAGGAAGTAGCTCCGCTTACCTTTTTCCAGGATATCTTTGTGACACCTTTTGTGTAGACAACCCTCAGACTTTTTACCTGTCCGACACTCGCCGCCATAACGGGCGTAGTTTTCACGGTCAGAATCGTACACGCCAACAGCATTGTCATAACCAAGCAGGTTATTTTCTTTTTCCATTGCTTCATATACATCCCTCTCTTCCTTCTGTTCTTTTACGGATGATTTCGCATGAAAATACGAAATCGCAATGATTGATAAGAATATTATAAAATAGCCCCAACGCCAAAGCAATTTTATTTCCAAAGTGTCCATGACAATTCAGAAATTTAAGATTCAAAATATGCAAAAAATATACTATAATAGAATAAAATCAGGAAGGAGAAAAGGAATGAGTTTTAGCAGCCTATTGAACCAATATATAACAAAGATGAATTGCACAGCCAAAGAATTGTCAGAAAAAACTGGTCTTTCCACTGCCACCCTGAGCAGGTACCGTTCGGGAGAACGTATACCTGACTCCGAACAACTACATAAGCTGCTTACAGGAATTGCCGCCCTGGCACTGGAAAAGCAGATCAAAGAAATTTCTCCGGAAAGCATTCATGCCGATTTCAGACCATTCATAGAAAAAAATACTTTTGATTACGAACACTTTACCGCTAATTTAAATGCACTTATTTTAGTTCTGGATATCAGTATGTCCAAACTTGCCAGAGCATTAAATTTTGACCCTTCCTATCTCTCGCGCATTCGTCTTGGTCAGAGAAATCCTGCCAATTATGAAGAACTGATTGACGGAATCTGCAGATATGTCACTCGTACCTACAATTATGATGAGAAAAAAGCTGGGATTGCCGAGTTGATCGGCTGTCATCCAAACGATATTCTCTCAGAAAGCAGCTGCTTTTCTATGCTGCGCGAATGGCTGGGGAATGGAACTGCCACCACACAAAACTACATGAATGACTTTTTGACAAAGTTGGATGAGTTTAACCTGGAAGAATATATCCGCGCCATTCATTTTGATGAATTAAAGGTTCCTCCCTCTGCACCATTTCAGCTTCCCACCACAAAAACTTATTATGGAGTAGAAGCCATGAAGCAGGGAGAACTTGATTTTTTCAAATCCACGGTCCTTTCCAAATCCACAAAACCAGTTTTTATGTGCAGTGATATGCCGATGGAGGATATGGCAAAAGACTTGGATTTCGGCAAAAAATGGATGTTTGCCATTTCCATGACACTCAAAAAAGGACTCCATCTCAATATGATACATAACATTGACCGCCCCTTTAAAGAAATGATGCTGGGGCTTGAGAGCTGGATTCCTCTTTATATGACCGGACAGGTATCGCCCTATTATCTAAAGGGAACACACAACAGCGTATACAACCATTTTCATTACGTTTCCGGTCAGGTTGCCCTGGTCGGTGAATGTATACAGGGATTCCATAATGAAGGGAAATATTATCTGACGAAAAACAAAGAAGAAGTGGCTTATTATCAGAAAAAGGCATCTCGCCTTCTGGGAAAAGCGAAGCCTCTGATGGAAATTTATCTTCGTGATTCCGAAAGCACTTATCATGCTTTTTTAAATGCAGATGCACATACAGAGGGCACACGGCATAACATCCTTTCCTCTCTGCCTGTTTATACTTTGCCGGAAGAGTTACTGAGAGAAATTCTCAAACGCCATTCTGTTTCCGAAACGGATAGCAAACATTTGATCAGATTTGTAAACAAACAGAAGACGCTGGCAGAAACTATTGTTCAAAGCAACCACATTCTTGATGACATTCCGCTGCTGACACCGGAAGAGTTTGAAAAACATCCAATGGCATTGTCTCTGTCAGGCGCATTTTATGAAAAAGAACTTCTCTATACTTATGAGGAATATAGCGTACACCTGGAAGCAACAAAACAATTTGAGAAAAGCCATACCAACTATCATTTAGAACTGAACAACACACACGCTTTTCGCAATATTCAAATACAAATACATAAAGGAAAATGGGCGATGGTTTCCAAAACCAAAACGCCCACCATTCACTTTGTCATTCGGCATTCGAAAATGCTGAACGCCTTTGAAAATTTCATTGCACCAGTGATAGAACCAGAAGATTAATTGGATCTTACATCAGCGGAGCAATGGTTTTCAGCACAAAACCGGCTGCTTTTCTGGTCCATTTCTCTTTTCGTATGGTTTCCGGTGTTACTTTGCGGCATTTTTCCAGCGTAGACTGGAAATCCGCTTCGATTTCCGGAATACAGTCGACTTCATACATATAGGTTGCACATTCAAAATGATGATACAGGCTGCGATAATCCAGATTAATGGTTCCCACTACAGCCTCACGGCCATCACTGACAAATACTTTGGCATGCACAAACCCGGGCGTATATTCGTAAATCTGAACACCCGATTCCACCAGGGATGCATAATGTGTCTTTGCAAGCGCATAGGGAGCTGCTTTATCCGGTATGCCTGGCAGAATCAGACAAACCTCCACGCCTCTCTCCGCTGCAAACTTCAGAGCCGTCTCCATCTCGCCATCTAAAATGAGATACGGTGACATGATATGTACATACTTTTCGGCCCTGTTCAAAATATCCATATATACCCGCTCGCCTACTTTATCCTGATCCAACGGACAGTCTCCATAAGGAATCACATAACCGGCAGTCTTTTGAGGAGCCAGAGTCGGATAAGCCAAAAACTTATCAAACTCCGATCTCTTCTCGTCAATATTCCACATCTGGAGAAACATCAGGGTAAAGCTTTTGACTGCCTCTCCTTTGAGCATTACAGCTGTATCCTTCCAGTGACCATATCTCTCAATATGGTTGATGTACTCATCTGCCAGATTGACACCGCCATTAAAAGCAGTGTGACCATCGATCACAAGAATTTTCCTGTGATCACGATAGTTATAATGTGTTGATACAAAAGGCGTCACCGGAGAAAACATTTTGCACTTGATTCCCAGCTTCTGCAGCCGCTTGGGATAATCATGCGGCAGTGTAGAAAATTCACAGGTACCGTCATACATGACACGAACATCCACACCTTCTTTTACCTTTTGTGCAAGGATTTCCAGCACCTTCCCCCACATCATTCCCTCATCAATAATGAAATATTCCAGAAATATAAAATGTCTGGCTTCTTTCAGCTGATGAAGCATTTCCTCCCACTTATTTTCTCCAAGAGGAAAGTAGGTTACCGATGTCTGGTCATACACCGGAAAACAACCGGATCGATGCATATAATGTGCCAGAGCTACTGCTCCGGAATTCTCATTGCGAAATTTCTCCAGGATCTCCTCTGACTGAGGAATACTCTCTTTTGTCTGAGAAATCAATTGATTCAGCCTTGCCTTCAAAGCCCGGTTGCCAAGATTGCTCTGTGTATACCAAAACAGCAGCGCCCCAAATACCGGCATCAACATGATTACAATCAGCCACGTAATCTTTGCTGTAGGATCAATACTGCTGTTTAGAAGATACAATACCATACCAACGGTAAACAGAATCGTTCCACCAAAAATATGCGGCAGAAAATTTTCAAACCAGCGAAACACTCCAAACAACAAAAAAATCTGAACGATCAACAGCAGTAATATGAGCCCCATCCGGCTAAATATGGCGTGTATGATTCCTTTCTGCCCTTTTTTCAGCAAGGACAATCCTATATTTTCTTCATTTTCCATTTGTCTGCACCTTTCCTGTTCTATTTTTAATAAGCTACGAAAAAGGTCATGAAACTGACCGGTTGCTCCGTATCATTCACATATCGGTGCTCTCTGTCCGATTCAAAGCGAAATACTTCTTCCGTAGAAATCCGATAAGAACTGTCTCCAACTTCCATCAAGAGTTCTCCCTCTCGAACGGAAATATACTCCCTTGTCTTTTCACCATGGCTTCCGCTTACATATACTCCATGCGGTTCAATATCTATTCTGTATATTTCTACCACATGATTATCCTCAATGGGAAAGCAGGTCCACACCTTATACTGTCCCGGCACATCTTTGGTCGGCTCTGTTTTTGTGACCTCCACAAGAAAGCTGTCCATAGGTGGTGTGCGGATCAAATCGTCAAACTCGATTCGAAGACCGCTGATGATCTTCCCCAGCGTTCCAATCGAAGGATTACCGGTTCCTTTTTCAATCTGTGCAAGCATACTTTTGCTGACCCCGGTCTGTTCCGCCACTACGTCAAGGCTCATTCCCTTGGACTTTCGAATCCGATTTAAATTTGCAGCGATATTATGAGATAAATAATCCAAACAACCACCCCCTGCATGTATAAAAAGACGCTTACGGAACTGGTAAACGCCTTCGTCACAAAGTTATTTTAATGAAATTTAGTATACCTTTCACCTGATATTTTGTCAATTACCATCTGATTGTGATACTTATGTTTTTTCCAAATATCTTTTTTGTATATTTTTGTTAACATTGGTTATCCTCTTATTATGAACAGGAGGAATCCATTATGAAATTTTTAAATTGTTTTGCTTTAACTGTTACGATCATAGGAGCAGTCAACTGGGGACTCATCGGATTTTTTCAATTTAATCTTGTTTCTTTTCTTTTCGGCAACATGACCTGGCTTTCGAGAATCATCTACGGATTAGTCGGTCTTTGCGGTCTTTACATGATTAAATTTTATGGTCCCTCTCTGGAGGAAGAGTAATCCACTTAAAAGATACCGGGCGAAAACCTTCTCCCGGTATCTTTTTATTATTGGTTCAAAAACATAGTCTTGAGGACAACGTTGGGGTTAGACCCAACGTTCGCACATGAGTGGTCTGACTGCCTGATATACATTTTGATATTTTTCATAGATTCTCATATACTTTTCATGCATTGCCGATCTTGGTTCATAAGTTTTCATTTCTTGCACCATATGAACTGCGGCATCCTGCAGATCATGAAAAAGTCCTATCGCAATTCCAGTAAGCATAGCACTTCCTACCGTTCCCGCATCTACAGTTTTCAATGCAACCATAGGCACATTCAGCATATCTGCCTTCATCTGCATCCATTCTTCAGAATGGGCTCCACCGCCGGTGGCGTGGATTTTTCCAAACCGGATTCCTGAACCCTGAAGTGCCTGCAAAATGAGGCAGCACCAGAAGCCCACTTGGAATCTCTTCTTCTTTCTGAGACGCATAAGCCTGTTCCAGATACTCATTGACAGAAATCCCCTGTTCTTTCGCCAACTCCATTTCTTTTTTTGCCAGTGTCTCCGTACACCACTGCATCAGGGCTCCCCCAGTGTAGGAAAATGCATATGCCACATATTTTCCCGGTATTACGTAAGGCACTACGGAAAAATATCCCTGATACATCACGTTGATGTCCGGTATCTGATCGTACACCGGAGTAAGGCATTCTACTGTTCCTGCCCCATCCACGGCTACAGAGCCGTCAAAAGCACCTGCTCCTACAGCTGCTGATACCTGATCGTGACTCACAGAAACTACTTTTGTATCCCGGCCAAGTCCCGTCTTCTGTACTGCTGCCAGACTGACCGTCCCGGCAACAGTTCCGGTCGGTACCGGCTTTGCCATCAGCCCCATATCAATTCCTGCCGCCTCATCCACACAGACAAAAGTTTCTCCAAAGCTGGTAACACCGATTCCTGCAATATCAGGATACTTTTTTGCCATCTCATGAATACATGCATATACGCCTTCCATGATTACTGATACATCCACCTCATGTCCGCCTACAGCACGTTTCACCGGATAATCACGATATGCTTTATCCAGATATATCCCTTGTTCATCAAAAACAGTACATTTACAGCCGGTTGTTCCTATATCCAATCCCACAATTTTCATAGTCATTCCCTCATTAATCAATGTCAACCCACTCGTATCCGAGATATGTCGTAAATGCCTCTTTTAAGATTTCTTTCATATGCCCTACACCTACGCAGGTGTGATGCTTAAAGCCGCCTTTAGCCAGTTTAATCATTTTATCCTGCATGTTATCGATGGCGCAAACTCCTGCGCATCCGAAATATGCCTCTTCGATTGGGTCATCGGTGAATTCTGCTTCGCTGGCATACATAACCACCTTCCCATCTACGGTTAAGCAGTTGGAAATAGTAGTTTTCATTGGGCGAATGCGTCCTTCATTGGTTCCCCATCCGGATCCCGGATCACCTTTTGCAAACATCTTATGCTCGGTAACCGTTCCTTTTTCCGTCATGAGACTCTGTGCAGTCGATCCACAGTGGAACAGGATTACCTTGTTCTCATCATCTCCGTAGTTATTGTTCCAGTCAAGGACAGCAGTAGGCTGCTCGCTGGCGAGTGCCATTGCCCTCATGGATATAGCAGAAGTCAGGTCAATTTCACATGAGGTCACGATACCGCGATCATTCAACTCAGAAAGGAGTACACATGGACATACACGAAGGATTGTTTCCATCTCATTCCAGCAGCGAATTGCCAAAGCATCCAGATGATACTCTTCCACATACTCGTCAATGACAACAGAAATTCGTTATCCTCCTTATCTTCTTTCTGTTATAAATACTATCCTTCTTTTTTCCTTTTTTATATAGAATCATGTTCTTTTTACTTTGAATTTGTTCGCAGATATGTTAAAATTTATAAAAGAAAAGAATGGAGATGCAAGATGATATCAACTTTCGACATTACAAAGCTGAATGCTTTGTTAAAAGATTTTTATAACCTTACACAGATTCGTATTACAATATTTGACGAGAATTTTCATGAGCTTGCTGCATATCCGGAACATATTGCGCCTTTTTGCCAGATCATTCGCACAGATGAAACTGGCAGAAAAGAATGCCAGCAATGTGATGAAAATGCCTGCAAAATTGCTGCTAAGCGTCATTCATTGTATACTTATCGGTGCCATGCAGGGTTAACAGAAAGCATCAGCCCACTTTATATGGGAAATATCATTATCGGATATCTTCTTTTTGGCCATGTATTTGCATATAAGTCACATGAAGCTGGTTGGGAAGAAATAAAGAAAAGATGCCAGATTTACAACATCAATATGTCAGATTTACAAAAAGCCTGTTTCATGCAGCCTCTGAAAACAGAGAATTATATAACCTCTGCCTCCCATATTCTGGAAGCAGTCGCTGCATATCTATGTCTGGAACGAATGGCTTCTCTTCGCAGGCAGACACTTCCTGTTCGAATTGATGAATATATTCAATCCCACTTTACAGAGGACATCGATGCGATGCAGATTGCGCATGAATTTGGAATTGGAAAGACTCAGCTATATGAAATAGCAAATCAAAATTACGGAACCGGGATTGCTGAGCATATTCGTAATCTTCGAATTGTCAAAGCAAAAAAAATGTTATTGGAATCCGAATTACCTTTAACAGAAATCTCAGCACAATGCGGATTTAAAGACTATAATTATTTTATTACCGTTTTTAAAAAGACAGTTGGTATTCCACCCAAAAAATACAAAAATCTGATAACAAAGAGGTGGGACAGGGGACAGGTTTGTGTCCGGAAATAAATCCGGACACAAACCTGTCCCCTGTCCCTCCCCGATAAAGCAGGAATAAGATTGCTAACAAAATCGTTTCCAGACTGCCCCCAACGTTCACATAAATCATTATTTTATCCCAAAGAGCCTTTTGGCATTTTCATTCGTCACTTTTTCCACATCAGCTACATCAATTTCTTTTATTTCTGCAATTCTTGCTGCGATGTCAGGAATAATCAAGCTTGTATTTCTTGCTTTTTTCCATTGTTTTCCAGTGACATCGTCCGGTTTATCTGGTTTTACATATGGACCATCTGTTTCCAGCAAAAGATATTCAAGAGGTATGTCTCTCACACTTTCCTCCAGTTCCTTACACTCTTCCTGGAGAAGAGAACCGCCAATACCAAGCATAAGCCCAAACTCTTCTGTGTATATTTTTGCAGTCTCAATTCCACCTTTAAAGCAATGGCAAACTCCACCGTGAATTCTTTTTTTATAACGTCTCAAGATTTTTATAGCATCTTTATCTGCAAGTCTGATATGCAAAATCAATGGAAGTTGTCTTCTATCTGCTAAAAGAAGCTGCCAGATAAACCACATTTTTTGCCTTATGCGATGCTGTTTCATACGCTCATAATGATAATCCAGCCCCAGTTCTCCAATTGCCACAACATGAGGATTATTCGATAACTCTTCCAGCTCTTTTCTTTTTTTCCATTTTGTCTGCGGCGCTCTTGTCGGATGAACGCCAACAGCAGCATACAAGAAATCCGGATATTTCTTTGCATACTGTAAAATCTTATCGTTTGATTCCAGCTCAATTCCCGGCTCAATACAAAATTCTACACCTGCGTCTTTTGCTGCATTCATCAATGCGTCCCTGTCTTTATCTATAATTCTGTCATCCGATTTTGACGAATCAATACATGGAACTTCTCCATCAAACAGATGATGCGTAAGATGAATATGCGAATCCACAAACATCGCTCATACCTCCAAATCCATATTTTTCATCAGCTGTCCGCCGGGTTCAAAAACATAGTCTTGCAAATCTGCTTTCCGCTCTCTGTTCGGAAAATTTTATGATAAACAGAATTCACGGTCTCCATGTTTGAATGGTCTTCATATAAATTCACAAGAAAATCAGCTTCTACTAGGATTTGATAATCCATTCCCTCTATATTCGTATAAGTATGGTGATGCCCGACCAGATAACATACACGCTCTGTTATTTTGTCTTCGAATCCCAGCTTTACCAGCATTTCTCTGGCAACGGATGGTCCTTCCTGCTCCTGCAGTTTTCCATTGCATTTTCCGTATTTTCTTTCTGCCGGTTTGATACCAATATCATGTACATAAGCTGCCGTCTCCAGTATCTTCATACTTTTCTCATCTAACTGTTCCATTTCGCCGATCAGTTTTGCAAAAGAATGTACTTTCACAAAATGCTGAATCCTTTTTGCATCTCCGCTATAATAACGTATCATTTCCATAAAAAGCTTATCTTCCATTTTATTTTCCTCGCCACTGTATATTTTTGTCGATCACCATTATTTCATAACACGTCTCATGCTGATCCCTCTGTGACCATCAACAATCTCCGCTTTTTTTAGAAGCGCCAGAATTTTCCGAATGTAGCTGGCGTTGGTACCAACGCTCCCTGCCATCTGGTCGGAAGTCAACGAATTGGGAGACTCTGAAATCAGTATCAATACATGCACCGCAACAGAAAATTTTGTGTCCATTCGATTTGCCCTCCTATCATTTCATTTTCACTTTATGTACAAAATACATTTCTATGTTTTCTTATGTATTTGTATCAGATACGGTTGCATTATATGGTAATCAGAATAATTTGTCAATATTTTCTCAATGTCAAGCATTACTCATAATTTTGTCGTATCCAACCCGAAAAGCGTAAAACGTTTTGTTACTGCTCTTGAGGAAGCAGAACACGACCGCACACCAAAGCAAACACTTCCCGAAGTAGCTCTTTGCCGTATTTATCTAACATCCGCACAAGAAAATCTGTCCCTTAACTCACACCGGCTTCCTGTCCAGACTTTTTCCCAAAAATGGGTA
>JAUNPJ010000033.1:0-28831 GCA_030536755.1 Eubacteriales bacterium
TGTGTCCGGAATTTATTCCGGACACAAACCTGTCCCCTGTTCCGCCCCGCCCCCCGCCTAAATCTTAATCCGGTTTTCGTCGCGCCAGTGTTTTGGAGAAACTCCATACACATTTTTAAAAGCACGTGAAAAATGCAGGGGATTGGGATAGCCGACAGCGTTTCCGATATCTCCGACGGATAATTGAGTCAGTTTCAGCAGTTCAGTTGCCTTGATCATCCGGTAGTTTAATAAAAACTGCTGGGGAGACTTGCCCACGGCATCGTGAAAAATCTTGCCGAAATAGCTGCGATTTAGTTTGCAGGCAGCTGCGATATCTTCTACAGAGATATCGTTTTGAAAGTTCTGCTCGATAAATGAAAGTGCTTCTTTGAGATAGAAGTCGCGCAGTTTGCTGCCCTTGGGAACTGCCAGAGGTGCGGCGGAACGGGTGAGATAATCAAGAAACAGAAACAGATGGCCAATGAGATGGAAGGGCGCTGCATCTCTGTTTTCCACAATATAGGTCATTTCATTCACCATATTTTCACGCAGGTCTTTGGAGTGGGCACGATAGACAGGCGTGTCGATCGAGAGCCGGGCAATTTCCAGTGCCTCCCGAACGCGCAGACCGTCAAATTCCACCCAGATGTATTCCCAGGGATGATGGAGGTCAGAGATATAAGTAGTAATCTGACCCGGGAAAGCAAGAAATCCCTGGCCACTTTTGATCTGATAGATTTTTGTATCGCCTTTGGCATCATCAGCATACAGTGTTCCTGTACCGGAAAGTACATAGTGAAACAGATAGTGGTTGCGGGTAGCAGGACCGAAAGAATGAGCGGGTTCACACTGTTCCCGTCCAAATTGATAAAGGCTGAGGTCTACAAAATTTTCATTTGGAAAAATAGAAAAGACGAATTCATGCATAAAAAATTCCCCCTGAAAAAATGGATGATAAGCTCATTATAATTCATGATATATCAAAATGCTAGATTGATTTGCAATATTGTGAAAAAAACGGCATAAAGATATAAAATCTCAAAAATCATGCTATTTATAGACGCATAAAGGAATGTTATAATACATGTAAAAGTGATACCCGGGGAAACTTTAAGAGTGAAAGGAGAGAAATGCTATGAAAAAAAGAAAAGCGATGTTGAGCACGCTTTTTGTGGGAGTTTTACTTGCTTCCACGGTTTTGCAGGGTTGTGGTGTAAAACAGGAGAATAGCGGGAAAGTGGAAATTGAATTGCTTCAGTACAAACCAGAGGCGACAAAGTTCTTTGACAAAATCGAAGAGGAATTTAACAGTACACATGACGATATTCATCTGACGATCAGCTCACCGAACGATGCCATGACGATTTTGAAAACACGTCTGATTCGTGAGGATTATCCGGACATTATCGGAATCGGCGGTGACATGAATTACTCTTACTTTGTGGATTCTGATATTCTGGCAGATGTTTCTGACTATGAGGGACTCAAAAAGATCAAACCGGCGTATGTAGATATTCTGGAGGGATTGGAATTTGTACCGACAGAAGGAACGTTCGGCGTGCCGTATGTGGCAAATGCGGCCGGCGTTCTGTATAACCGTGAAATGTTTAAAGAACATGGATGGGAAATTCCGGAGACATGGGATGAATTTATGACACTCTGTGAGGACATTAAGGCAGCAGGAATCCAGCCGCTGTATTTTGGATTCAAAGATACATGGACCTGTCTGGCGCCGTGGAATGCACTGGCAGTTGACCTGGCACCGGCGGATGTCTGCAAGCAGGTAAACAGAGGAGAGACAACCTTTACGGAGGAATATGGAGAAATTTCTGAAAAGATGCTGGAGATGCTGGCGTATGGACAGGATGGTCCGTTTGCATATGGATACAACGATGCTTGTACCGCATTTGCTAACGGAGAATCTGCGATGTACACCATCGGAAGCTACGCTGTACCGCAGATCAAGTCAGTAAATCCGGATATGGACATTGACTCGTTCGTAATGCCGGGAAGTGATGACAAAGATGGAAATATCCTGAACTCAGGTGTGGACTTACAGTTCTGTGTCACAAAGGAATGTAAGAATAAAGAGGCAGCTTATGAGGTGCTTGACTTCTTCCTGGAGCATGATAGTGTGCAGAAATATCTGGATGACCAGAATGCAGTGCCTTGTCTGGATGAAGAATTTGAGTTGGCACCGATGCTGGATGGCATGAAGGATTATATCACAGCAGGAAAAATGCTGGATTATCAGGATCACAGCTATCCTTCCGAGATGGCCGTGGACGCACAGATTCAGACCTTCCTTTTGAATCAGGATGTAGATGCATTTTTACAGAAATTTGACAAAGACTGGAAACGTTATAACCGTGATATTATCCGCAAAGTGGAAGATTACGAAGCAAAACAGTCCAACTGATAGAAAGGAGAAGGAAGATGAACAAGATGACAGAAAGAAAACGTACATTTTTGCTGATGACCATACCGATTATGGCATTGTTCTTCTGCTTTAACACATTGCCGCTGATCAAAGGTGTGATCTACAGTTTTACCAACTTTAAAGGATATGGTTCTTATGACTGGGTTGGTCTGCGTAACTATATCGATCTGTTTACAGACGCCCGCGTGGGACATTCTTACTGGTTCACCTTTAAGCTGGCTGTTCTGAGTACGATCGTGGTAAACGTAATCAGTCTGATTCTGGCACTTGGACTGAACAGCAAGATTAAATTTAAGAGTGCTCTGAGAGGAATGTATTTCATTCCTAACATTCTTGGAGCATTGGTTGTAGGTTATATTTTCAACTACTTCTTTACCTATATTCTTCCGGCAATCGTTCAGATGCTGGGAGGCAAAGGAACAAGTATGCTGGCAAGCACAAGATGGGCATGGGTTGCAATCGTGATCGTGTGTGCATGGCAGTCAATCGCAATGAACACCATCATTTACATTTCCGGTCTTCAGACCGTACCGGAAGATGTATACGAGGCAGGTTCCATTGACGGTGCGACAGGATGGGCAAAATTCAAACACCTGACCTTCCCGCTGATCCTTCCTTTCTTCACCATCAACATGGTGCTGTGTATGAAAAACTTCCTGATGGTATTCGATCAGATTATGGCATTGACAAAGGGTGGTCCTGCACAGAGTACAGAGTCCATTTCCTTCCTGATCTACAACAATGGTATGGCTGGCGGACAGTTTGGATTCCAGAGTGCCAATGCGGTTATATTCTTTATTGTAATTGTTGTGATTTCTGTTCTGCAGATGAATTTCTTAGGTAGTAAGGAGGAGCAGTTATAATGAAAGCAAAAGTAAAAGAAAGAGTAAACTGGCCTGTTACGATTCTGCTGATTCTGGGACTGATTACCGTAATCTTTCCTCTTTATCTGACAGTAGTAATTGCGTTCAAAAAACCAAGCGAAATGACAAACAGTATTTCCGGTATTTTGTCTCTTCCGAAAAGCTGGAGCCTTGCAAACTTTGCAGAGGCTATGCAAGTGACAGATTTCTGGCGTTCCCTTGGAAACAGTATCCTGATCACTGTGATCACCGTTGTGATTTCTATTATACTGCACTCCATGATCGGATATGCGATTGGAAGAAACAAAGGAAAGAGTAAATTTTATAAATTTGCATACCTGTACATTGTAAGTGGTATGTTTGTACCATTTGCGATTTTGATGATGCCTCTGGTAAAACAGACTTCCCAGATGGGAATTGCAAATGCAGTCGGCGTAGTCATCTGTTATGTGGTATTTTACATGCCGATGAATGTACTGCTGTATTCTGGATACCTGACCAACATTCCGATCGCGCTTGAGGAAGCTGCGAGAGTAGACGGTGCGAGTACCTGGAAAACATACTGGAGCATTATTTTCCCGATTATGAAACCAATGCATGCGACGGTAGCAGTTCTGACTGCACTGGGAACATGGAATGATGTTATGACACCACTCGTTATTATGTCCGGAAGCGGCATGAATACACTGCCGCTGGCTCAGCTGACATTCCAGACACAGTTTGGAACAAATTACAACCTTGCTTTTGCTTCGTATTTATTAGCATTACTTCCGATTCTGATTTTCTATCTGATTTGTCAGAAACAGATTCTGAATGGTGTTGTAAACGGAGCAGTAAAATAATATATAAAAAATGTAGGAGGAATTTAGCGTGGCGATTATTTTTGACAAAGAGAGAAAGACTCTTACACTTCATACGAAAAATTCTACATATCAGATGCAGGTGGACGCCTATGGATTTTTGCTCCATCTGTACTACGGAAAAAGAACGGAAGGCTGTATGGATTATCTTCTGACTTATGCGGACAGAGGATTTTCTGGTAATCCTTACGATGCGGGAGAGGACAGAATGTATTCTATGGACGTTCTGCCGCAGGAATTCCCGGTATTTGGAAACAGCGATTTCAGAAGTCCGGCACTGCTCATCAAAAATGCAGATGGTTCTTTCAGCTGTGACCTTCGCTACAAAATGCACCACATTCGGAGTGGAAAATATAAGCTCCCTGGTCTTCCAGCGGTCTATGCCAAGCAGGAAGAAAGTGAAACTCTGGAGGTCGTGCTTGAGGATGCAGTCACAGGTGTGGAAGTTTGTCTTCTGTATGGCGTTTTGCCGGAGTATGACATCATTACGAGAAGTGTCAAGATCAGAAATGATGGAAGGCAGGAGTTTTCGATTGAGAAGGTGCAGAGTGCCAGTCTTGATTTTGTTGCAGGAAAGTATGATCTGATTACTTTCTATGGTCGCCATGCTATGGAGCGAAACTTCCAGCGCAGCCCGCTTGTACATGGCGCACAGGTAATCAAAAGCCGCCGTGGAACTTCCAGTCATCAGTACAATCCGGTGATGATTCTGGCAGAGGAAGGAACCACAGAGGATGCTGGCAAATGCTATACAATGTCCTTTGTATACAGCGGCGGTTTCCTGGGCGAGGCAGAGCGTGATCAGTATGAACAGACACGCATGCAGCTTGGATTGCAGGAAGAGCAGTTTTCTTATCCGCTTGCGCCGGGGGAAGCGTTCTGGGCACCGGAGGTAGTGATGAGCTTCAGTGGGGAAGGTCTTGGCAGACTTTCCCAGAACCTCCACGAATGTTATCGTACACATCTTTGCCGTGGAAAATACAAAAATCAGGTAAGACCGATTCTGGTAAACAGCTGGGAAGCATCTTACTTTGATTTTACCGGAGAGACGATTTATCAGCTTGCCAAAGAAGCGGCAGATCTTGGAATTGAGATGCTGGTCATGGATGACGGCTGGTTTGGCAAACGAGACGATGACAACAGCGGTCTCGGAGACTGGTATGTGAACGAGAAGAAGCTGGGATTGCCTCTGGGAGAATTGATTGAGAAGATCAATGCACTTGGCGTAAAATTTGGTATCTGGATTGAGCCGGAGATGGTCAATGAAGACAGCGATCTCTACCGTGCGCATCCAGACTGGGCATTTACGATTCCGGGAAGAAAACCGGTGAGAGGAAGAAATCAGCTGGTACTGGATTTTTCCAGAAAAGAAGTCGTAGATGCGATTTTCGAGCAGATCTGTGCTCTGCTTGACCAGGGAAACATCGAATATGTCAAATGGGATATGAACCGAAGCATTACCGATGTTTTCTCTCATGGAACAACCAATCAGGGAAAAGTTCTGTATGACTATATAATTGGACTTTATGACTTTCTGGAGAGGCTCATTCAGCGTTATCCGGACCTTTTGATCGAGGGCTGCAGCGGCGGCGGCGGAAGATTTGATGCGGGAATGCTGTATTATACACCGCAGATCTGGTGCAGTGACAATACCGATGCCGCAGACAGGGTTAAAATCCAGTATGGAACCTCCTTTTCCTATCCTGTCTCTGCTGTAGGCTCTCATGTTTCGGCAGTTCCGAATCATCAGACAGGAAGAAGCACTTCTATGAAAACAAGAGGTGTGGTGGCTATGGCAGGAACCTTTGGCTATGAGCTCGATCTCGGAAAACTTTCTGAGGAAGAAAAAGAAGAGATCCGCTGTCAGGTGAAGGAGTATCACCGCTATGGCGAGCTGATTCAGAAAGGACTGTATTACAGACTTTCCAATCCGTTTGAGGATGAGATTGGAGCATGGGCATTTGTTTCTAAGGATCAGACAGAGGCACTGCTGAATGTGGTGATGTTGGAGATTCACGGAAATATGACAAACAATTATGTGAAGCTGAAAGGCTTGAAATCCGGATGCATGTATCAGGATGAAGAGACGAAAAAAGTGTATCCTGCGGATGCACTGATGGATATGGGACTTCCGATGCCTGTGGAATTTGGTGAATATCAGGCTTATCAGATTCATTTGAAGATGATATAATAAAAGGCAAAAACGCAGGGAGGAAACAGGACAGGACAGGGGACAGGTTTGTGTCCGGAATTTATTCCGGACACAAACCTGTCCCCTGTCCTGCTGTCCTGCATGGTGGAACCGTCCCCCTGTCCAACCCCTGTATTTATTTCTTGTGCATAGGCTAAACAAATGTTAATATAATATAAAAAAGAAAGAAGTTCTTTTATAAAGAACAAAGAGTATTCCATATTAAGGGAGGGTATTTATGAGAAAAAAAGCGGAAGCGGAAGTAAAAGTAAAAAGCCTGCAGAAAGCGTTGGAGATTCTCGGATGTTTTGTTGAGAAACAGCCTTTGGGGGTATCGGAGATCAGTGAAAAGCTTGGATTGTACAAGAGCAATGTACACAGCATTCTTATGACCTTTAAGGCTATGGATTATCTGGAACAGGATCCGGAAACCGGAAAATTTCGTCTTGGTACGGCTGTGTTTGGGCTGAGCAGAGCATTGCGTGAGAGCCTGGATATTACAAAAATTGCGATTCCATATATGAAGGAAATTGCGGAAGAAGCAGGTGAACTGGTATATCTGACGATTCCAAGGGGAGACGAGGTTGTGTATCTGGAAACGGTTTATCCGGAAGAAAAGACACTGGGAGGCAGATCGGTCACAGGAGAGAGATCGAAAATGTATTGTACCAGTGTTGGAAAGGCGATTCTGGCAAAGATGAAGGATGAAGAAATAGAGGAATTGCTTGATGGCGAGTTGGAATCGTTTACAGAGTATACCATTACAGATAAAGAAAAGCTGTGGGAAGAGATACGAAAAACCAGAGAGCGTGGATATGGAGTAGATAATATGGAACTGATGTTTGGTATCAAATGCGTGGGAATTGCGTTGATGAACCACAAAGGACAAGTGGAAGCCGGATTAAGTGTCAGTGCGCCATCTTTGCGTATGGATGAAGAGAAGATTGAATATATAGCCAACATTTTAAAGCGATATGCCTGTGAAATTCAGAAAAGGTTATAGAAAAAAAGTAAAAAACAGTGCAATATGCACAAAAAAGTAAAAAATGAAAGAAAGATATTGAAAAAAATATCAAATGGTGTTATATTGGACTCAAGAAAAAAAGAACAGAGTTCTTTAATAAAGAACGAACGGAGACTCGGGTAGAACCGGGTTTAAAAAATACCAAATATTAAGAACGATGTTCTTTAATAGAGAACGTAATGTAAAAGGAGGATTTTTATTATGGCAAACAAACCTTATGTAGTAGTGGAGTGGAATGACACAGAGACAGATGCGAAAGGATGGATGTGTGCCTACAATTTTGTTGGACATTACTGTGGTGGCGGTACCAGAATGCACCCAACAGTAACAAAAGAAGAGGTTATTCGTCTGGCAACAACGATGGGATACAAATACAAAGCTTGTGAATCCCTGACAACCGGAGGATGCAAAGCGGGTATCGCATATGACTACAAGGCTCCGGATGCATTAGACGTGCTGCGCAGATTCCTGACAGCAACTGCACCATATATCAATGCAGGCGTTTCTATCGGAGGTGACCTTGGTGTAGACTATTCTGATGTTCTGAATATCTTAGATGATCTTGGCATTGGTATCCCTCAGACAAAGGCAATGAAAGAGGATCCGGATATTCATCAGGGTATTGTAAATCATGACAGAGCTGAGAAAGAGCTGACTTACGATGGATTTAAAATGTATGACATGATTACTGGCTATGGTGTGGCTGCAGCAGCGGATGAAGCATGGAAATTAAAAGGCGGCAAGGAAGGCGCTTCGGTAGTTATTCAGGGATTTGGATGTGTAGGAGCAAGCTGTGTAAATTCTCTTCATAAGATGGGATATAAGGTTGTTGGTATTGCAGATGTAAATGGTCTTGTTTACTGCAAAGATGGTCTGAACATTCCGAAACTGGTTGAGACAAGACTCCCGAAAGGCGAGCTGAATAAAGAAGCATTTGAAGATAACTATGAAATCCTGCCAAACAGTGAGTGGATTGGAGTGGACTGTGATATTTTAATTCCGGCAGCGCTGGAAGATGTTATTAATAAAGACAATGCAGATAAAGTAAAAGCATCCCTGCTGGTAGAAGCTGCGAATATTCCTACAACACCGGAAGCAGATGAAATTTTACGCAAAAATGGTGTGGATGTGGCTGTTGACTTCATTTCTAACCTCGGAGGTATTCGTATTTATGAAGCGGTTATCTTCCGTATCGTTAAGATTGAAAATATGAACGACGAAGAAGCAGCGGCAGCGATTGTAAAAGATACGACTGACTTAATCCGCAAACAGACAAGAGTGGTATTTGAAGAGTCGGCTAAGACTGGAGAATTTACTCGTGATGCAGCAAGAAGACTGTTTACACCAGATAAATCCGATACACCGGATATGTAAGAAAACAATAGGTGAATGGGTTTCGGGGATGCGAGAATATCTGGGCATCCCCGTCTTTATATTCTGAATAAGAGGGGAAAGGAGAACTACATGAATTCAAAATTAAGAAAGTACCTCACTGTTTTAGCTCTGGGATTGGCAGGTGGGTCCATCTATTTCCTGCCATATATAAAGTATGTATTTTATGATGCACAGATTGCGGCGATGGGAATTTCCAATACGCAGTCAGGCCTGCTGATGACGATGTATACAGTTGGAAATATGATTTTGTATATTCCGGGAGGCATTGTGGCAGATAAAGTGAAGCCTAAGAAAGCTCTGGTTATTTCACTGTTAGGAACTGCTGCATTATGTTACATTTATGCATTTACATTAAATTTTGCGATTGCCATGGTTGTCTGGCTTGGACTTTCGTTCAGTACCGCTTTTGTATTCTGGTCTTCCTTGATGAAAGCAGTTCGTATCATTGGAACAGAAGAAGAGCAGGGATTTATGTATGGATTATATTATGCCTGCAATGGTCTTGCAGGCGCATTGACACAGTCAATTGCACTGAATGCATATAAAACTGCAGGCGGTAATATGGAAGGCGGATTTTTCCGCGCAGTTATTTCAGGTGGATCGGTTGCAATCGTAGCAGCAGTTCTCATTACGATTTTGATGAAAGAAAATTCAGAAGAATCCGGTCAGACAAATGGAGATGACGATTCAAAATTCCAGATGAAAGATGTATTCAAATTAGTGAAGAACCCGGTTGTATGGTTTGTATCACTGACGATTTTCTGTGGATATGGATATTACACAAGTACTTCTTATTTTAATCCATATTTGACAGAAGTGATTGGAGTTTCTCCGGAAAGTTCAGGATTGATTTCCATTATTCGAAATTATTTGCTTTTATTGCTGGCTCCTGTAGGTGGTATTATTGCAGATAAATTATTTAAGTCTACCTGTAAATGGCTTACAACAGCTTTTGTGATTTTGGCAGCTTTGTTTGGAATCGTCATGATTCTTCCAGAAGGTATCAGCCCGACGGTGGCCAGTTTGTATACGTTGATTCCAGGTGCGTTTGCGATGATGATGTATGGCGTTATTTTCTCGACCGTCAGTGAAGCGGGAATTCCGAGAAAAATGACAGGTACGGTTATTGGAATTGCTTCTATTATTGGTTATCTTCCAGATTCTATTTATTCTGTTTTATTTGGAAACTGGATGGATAAACATGGGGCACAGGGATACAATTATATTTTTACCTTCCTGGTAGTCACTGGTGTAATAGGTGCTGTTCTGGCAATAATGATTTATCGTACCGGAAAAAAAGCAAAAGCAGAGAATGAAAATGGGGAAACAGCAGTTTTATAAATAAAAATAAGAGAGGAACATGATTATGGGAAAAGAAAAAACAGAAAAGGTATACACGAATCCCGTACGCTGCAAGGGATGCGGTTATTGCATCCATGCCTGTCCGCAGGAAGCTATCCGTGTTTCTGAGCACGTGAATGCGAAGGGATATAACACGATCGTTGTAGAGGAAGAAAAATGTGTCGTATGCGGTATGTGTTATCGCGTGTGTCCGGATTATGTATTTGAGATTAGATAAAGGAGATCAGTTATGGCTAAGGTATTATTAAAAGGAAATGAAGCACTGGCCGAAGCTGCACTGGCAGCAGGCTGTCGCTTTTACAGCGGATATCCTATTACTCCACAGACAGAAATTTTGGAATATTTATCATGGAGAATGGAAGATGTAGGCGGAGAATTTATTCAGGCAGAGTCGGAGCTTGCCGGTATTAATATGGTACTTGGAGCTGCGGCAGCCGGAGCGAGAGCGTTGACGACCTCGTCTGGTCCGGGATTTTCTCTGAAACAGGAAGGAATTTCTTATCTCGTTGCAGCAGATCTTCCGGCAGTTATTGTTGATGTTATGAGAATCGGAACAGGACTTGGCGATATTGCGCAGGGTCAGGGTGACTACTGGCAGTTAACAAGAGGTGGCGGACATGGTGATTACCATACACTGGTACTGGCTCCGGCATCTGTACAGGAAAATGCAGATATGATGTCAGAGGCTTTTAATCTCGCAGAGAAATATCGCCATCCGGTGCTGATTGCTTCTGATGCAGCGATTGGACAGATGATTGAGGCTGTAGAGATTCCTGAATTTAAAGAGCATGACATTGATAAGTATGACTGGACGATTAAAGGCTGCAAAAAAGGCTGCGAGCAGAGAAAAATCCAAAATGTGTACTATACACATCCAGATTACGAAGGCTATCTGAAAGAGAAATATCGTCAGATGGAACAGGAACAGCGTTATGAGAATATTCAGGTAGAAGATGCAGAACTTGTTCTGGTGGCTTATGGAATCAGTTCTCGTGTATGCCGGGAAGCTGTTGAATTTGCGAGAGAAGAAGGATTGAAGCTTGGTTTGATTCGTCCGATTACGTTGTGGCCGTTCCCTGTGAAAGCCTTTGAGGCTGCCAAAGAGGCAAAAGCATTCCTTACTGTGGAGATGAATATTCTGGGACAGATGGTGGATGATGTAAAACTGGCTACAGAAGGAAAATATCCGGTAGATCATTACGGATCAATTTTTGAAATTCCGGAGCCGGATGGAATTATTGCAAAAGCAAAAGAAATGTTGAAAAAGGAGGAGATATAGCATGAGATTAGTAGCTCCTGAAACAGTAACATTTACACAAAGTGGTTTTTGTCCGGGGTGTGGACACGGCCTGGCAGTTCGTCTGATTGCGGAAGTGATGGAAGAAATGGGATTGAGTGAAAAACTTTTAGCAGTTGTTGATGTGGCATGTGGTTCCTTGAATATTGATTCCTGGAGATTTGATACCATTATGGCTGCTCATGGAAGACCGATCGCGACAGCTGTAGGCGTAAAAAAAGTACGTAAGGATAACCCGGTGATGGCATATATCGGAGATGGTGCCGCTTATTCGATCGGTATGGCAGAAACGATGCATACAGCTCTTCGTAATGATAATGTAGTTACCATTGTAATCAACAACAGTCTTTATGGAATGACAGGCGGTCAATGTGCACCGACTTCTCTTCCGGGGCAGATTACAACGTCTACTCCAAGAGGAAAGGATCCGAAAAAAGCAGGTATGCCTTTTAGAGTAGAAGAAGCATTTACCGGATTTGATATTGCGTATCTTGCAAGAGGATCAATGGCAGATGCCAAGGGCATGATTCAGAGCAAGAAGTATATTAAGAAAGCATTTGAGAAGCATATGCGTGGAGAAGGATTCTGTCTGGTGGAACTGTTATCTCCATGTCCGACGAATCTGAATATGACGCCGGTTAAGAGTGTGGAACGTATTAAAAATGAAATGATGAAATACTTCCCTCTCGGTGAGTTCAAAGATAAGAAGGAGGAGGAATAGAACAATGGCAAAAAAAGAAATTATTTGTGCCGGATTTGGCGGTCAGGGTGTTCTGACAGCAGGTATGCTGTTGATTAATGCCGGTATGGAACAGGATAAAAATGTTCTGTTTTACCCTTCCTATGGTTCAGAAATGCGAGGAGGAACTGCGAACTGTACCGTAAAAATCAGTGATGGATTGATCGCAAGTCCTATTTCCAAAAAGCCGGATATCTTGTTTACAATGAATACTCCTGCGATTGATAAATTTGAAGATAGATTGAAGCCGGGCGGCTTGTTACTGGTGAACTCTTCTATTGTTCCGGAAGACCGTACATATCGTGATGATATTACTGTGATAAAAATTCCTGCTACGGACATTGCAGCAGAAGTTCAAAACCCGAAAGGTGCCAATTTAGTGATGCTGGGAGCGTTAGCTGCCAACAGCGATCTGTTTTCCATTGAATATATGGAACAGGCAATTGTATCCTTCTTTGAGAAAAAGGGAAAAGGAAAGTTCAATGAGAAAAACGTTGCATGCTACCGCAGAGGCGTAGAAGGAAAGTAAAGTGCAACGCAGAGTATAGAGGAGATTTTGTGGAATATGAATTTAACAAAACTATTAAAGCCGCAGTCTGTTGCTGTAATCGGAGCAAGTGAGAAGGAAGGATTTGGCGGAGATGTGTGCCGTAATATCCTGACTTATGTAGAAGACAGAAGCAGAGTATATTTTATTCATCCAAAGAGAGAGACAGTATTCGGAGTGCCCTGCTATAAAAGCGTAACGGATGTTCCAGATACAGTTGATTTAATGGTTATTTGTACTTCTCAAAAGACCGTGATTCCTTTGCTGCGTGAGGGCGCGGCAAAGGGATGCGGAGGAGCTGTTGTATTTGCCAGCGGTTATGGAGAAGTCGGAACAGAAGAGGGAAGACAAAATGAAGCAGAGCTGATTGCTGCTGCCAAAGAACTTGATATTGCGGTAATGGGACCAAACTGTGCCGGATTTGTAAATTATATTGATAATGTACAGGCATTTGCCTTTATTTCCGCAAAACGTGACAGAAAAGGAAGCGTAGGCGTGGTATCCCAGAGTGGTCAGCTTTGTCTGTCTATGATGGATGATCCGGGAATGCGTTTTTCTTACAGCATTTCGGCTGGAAACGGAAAGATTGTTCAGATGGAAGACTATATGGATTTCCTTGTGGACGATGAAGATACGAAAGTAGTCAGCGTGTATATTGAAGGCGTAAAAAATGCAGATAAATTTGCCGCTGTACTGAAAAAAGCTGCCGAAAAAAGAAAACCAGTGGTAATCCTAAAAGCCGGACGAAGCGAAAAGGGAGGAGCGATTGCAGCTTCTCATACAGGAAGTCTTTCTGGTTCAGATGCATCCTTTGATGCTGTTTTAAAGAAATTCGGTGCGATTCGAGTGGATGATCTGGAAGAGTTGATTGCAATGTCTCTGATGCTTTCTACATTAAGAAAATTTCCGGATAAAGCAATGTTTGCATCCATGAATCTTTCCGGAGGAGAAACAGGAATCTGTGCGGATGTTGGAAGCTTAAATGGAATTGTGTATCCGGATTTCACAGAAGAGACACTGGAAAAGCTCAGAGAACAGCTCCCGTCTTATGCGTCACCAAATAATCCGTTAGATATGACGGCAAGTCTTTCTTATGATGCAGATTTGTATGCCGGTGCACTTCGAACAGTTATGGATGATCCAAATATTGGTATGGTTTTGATTGGATACACGTTGCTTCTCGAAGTTGCTGACCCTGCAATTCATTACATGTATGAAGGAATTGAAAAAGTAATCAAGGAAAAGGGAGATAACTGCAAACCGATTGCCATGATACCGTTTGCAGAAAATACAAGAAATCCGGAATATCAGGAAAAATTGTTTAACATTGGTGTTCCGATTCTCCCTCCTCCTGTCTATGCGTTTAAGATGCTTCGCCATCTTGCAGATTTTGTGAATTATAATGCCGACGACAAAACATTGGAACTGGCGGTTGGAAAGTCAGTCGGCAAAGACAGCTATGCGTTGTCGGAGCATGACAGTAAAGTGGAACTCGGTAAATTTGGTGTGGCTGTTCCGAATGAAGTGATTGCTGCTTCTATGGAAGAGGCTGTCCGATTTGCAGAAAATAATCCAGAAGCATTGGTTATGAAAATTGAATCTGCAGACATCCTTCATAAGAGTGATGTAGGTGGTGTAAAACTGAATATCCATGGCACTCAGGAAGCGAAAATAGCGTATGAGGAGATTATGGAAAGCGTAACCTCCAAACGTCCGGATGCAAAAATCAACGGAATTCTGATGGTTCCGATGCTGAAGTCAGGTGTCGAGATGATCATAGGTGTGAATAATGATCCGCAGTTCGGTCCTATGATTATGGTAGGAATGGGCGGTGTGTTCGTGGAAGTATTCAAAGATGTAGCATTGTATCCGGCGCCGATGGGTGAGAAAGAGGCAATGGCAATGCTGAAATCTCTTAAGGCTTTCAAATTGCTGAATGGTTATCGCGGAACAAAGAAGTGTGATATCGATGCACTTTGCAAAACCATTGTGGCTGTCAGCCAGTATGCGAGTGCAAATAGAGATACGTTGAAAGAACTTGATATTAATCCGCTGTTTGTCTATCCGGAAGGAGAAGGCGTAGGTGTTGCGGACGCTTTGATTGTGAAAAAAACAGATTGATTGAAAGTAAGGGAGAGTATGATGTTTCAGGAAAAAATTAAAAAAAGTATTGAATTATTTTTTGAAAAAGCAGATCAGTTGGGCGAATACCTGACGAATCATCCGGAAATAAGCGGACAAGAGGCAGAATCCTGTAAATTTATCACTGGTTTCCTGGAGGAACAGGGATATGAGATTACAGCCCCCATTGCAGATATGCCCCATTCTTTTCTGGCTGTTGATAAAAAAAGAAAGGATTTTGCCGGGAAAAAAGCAGCTTTTCTCTGTGAATATGATGCTCTCCCTGAAGTAGGTCATGCCTGTGGCCATTCCTACAGCTGCGCGATCAGCATTCTGGGCGCTTTGGCGCTTCGGGATGCTTATCCGGAACTGCCTATGCGGATTGATCTGGTTGGAACGCCCGGTGAGGAGTTTGTTGGAGGCAAATGTTATATGACACAGCGAGGTGCGTTTGATGAATATGAATATGCTGCCATGATACATTTATATAATAGGGATATTACGCACTTTGAAATTCTTGCCTCCAATGACCGATATTTTACATTCCATGGAAAAGCAGCGCATGCGTCTGCTTTTCCGGAAAAAGGAAGAAATGCTCTAAATGCAGCCAGACTGTATATGGAAGCGATGGATATGTGGAGACAGCATATTACCAAAGACTGTCAGTTCCATGGAATTGTGGTGAAGGGAGGAGAAGCACCGAATATTGTGCCGGAGGAAGTGAGTCTCGATTACTATTATCGTGCAGCTACTCTGGAGAATTTGTGGAATCTGAATAAAATTTCAGAGACATGTGCGCAGGGTGCTGCGATGGCTACCGGAACCACGGTGGAGTGGGAACAGAGATATCCTGATTATGGAGAAATTTATTGGAATGAATTTATGGATGAGTTTATGGAGAAATTGTTCAGAAATGTTGGAAGACAGACGCATCCTTCACCTGGACCTGGTGGATCTTCGGACATTGGAAATGTGAATTTGCGTATTCCTGTATTTCACCCGCTTTTAGACATTACAGGCTGTGATGAAAGCTGTGTGATTCATGATCGAAAATTTGAAGAACTTCTTCACACTCCGTCCGCAAAAAAAGCACTTTATGATGGTGCACATATTATGGCAGAACTTGCTTATCATTTGGCGGTTGAGCCTGAATATCTTGATCAGATGAAAAAAGATCATGCAGAATATCGAAAATTGTAAGATACTTAGTAATATGCAGGAAAAGAATATTTTATGAACGAGAAGATATGGCTGAAAAAGATGCACACAGAATGCCGGCTGCAGTACATGACAAAAGAAAATATGGAAGAGGCAATGCTGCTTCGGAAACTTGTACGGGATCGTATGAAGGAAAAAAACTGGTTCGCCAAATCTGAACGAAAAGATTTTGAGGACGTATTGCAGTATGGGTTTGCGCTGGTCTGTGTGGCTCAGGGAAAAATCATTGCATCCCTGCAATGTCTGCTGGAGCATACGGATTACAGCCATGATTGCTTTGAAGATGAAAAAATGTGGATAAAATGTGCAGATTATTCGGATACCTTTGTGCATCCGGGTTATCGTGGAAATGGTCTTCAGAAGATTATGGAAGAGAAGATGGAAGAATTGTGTAAAAAAGCAGGAAAAAGTATTTTACTTGGTACAGTAGATCCGGATAATCTGTATAGCTATCAAAATTTTTTAAATATGGGATATAAGGAGGTCTGCAGACTGAAAAAATATGGAGGTCTGGAAAGAGTTTTGATGAAAAAGAACTTGGATTGACCGATGATAATACAAAAGAAAAAGACAACAAAAGAGGGGACAAGGAGGATGCGAATGAAATTTTTTAAAAATATTGAGAAGAAAGTATTTATTCCGGCTTTTCTGGTGTTGATTCTGATCATGGTACCCATCTATCTGATTCCGGAACAAATGAATAAAATCATTTCTGTTTTATTCTCTGCCTGTACGGAAAAGCTTGGGTGGATTTATATGCTTACCTGTATTGCTTCTTTTGGCTTTTTAATCTGGCTGACAGTAAGTAAATATGGAGATGTAAAGCTTGGAAACAAGGATGAAAAGCCGCAGTATAGCAACTTGTCCTGGATTGCCATGCTGTTTACGGCAGGAGTAGGCACAAGCATTGTTATTTTAGGGTTTCTGGAACCCATTTATTATGTGAGTGCACCGCCGTTTGATCTGGAACCTTTCAGCAAGACGGCTTATGAGTATGCTCATATGTATGGACAGTTTCATTGGGGACTCAGCGCATGGGCATTTTATAATCCGGCAATTATTGGTGTTGCCTATGTGATGTTTGTAAGAAAAGAAAACAGCATGCGTCTGAGTACGGCATGTAAAAGTGTCCTGAAAAAAAGAGCAGACGGATGGATGGGGCATTTTATAGATATCCTCGTTGTTTTTGGAATTGTTGGTTCTATTTCGACTTCTCTGGGAATCGGTGCACCCGTACTGTCAGAAATGATCAGAGAAATATTTGGGATCGCCAAGCAATATGATTTTGTTGTACAGATTGTAGTGCTGATCATATGGGTATTGATTTTTGGAACCAGTGTGTATAAAGGACTTGATAAAGGAATTCAGCGATTGAGCAATGTTAATGTGGTATTGGCGTTTGTATTTATGGCAATCGTTCTTTTGGTAGGTCCGACTATTGATATATTTAAAATGGAGATTAACTCACTTGGTCTTTATGTAACGGATTTTGTGAAAATGAGTACATATACGGATCCGTTTGGAAGTGGAAAATTTCCACAGGAATGGACAGTATTTTATTGGGGTTGGTGGATTGCATTTATGCCCATGATGGGAATGTTTGTTGGAAAGATATCCAGAGGAAGAACGGTTCGCAATGTTATGTGGGGACAGTTGATCTGGGGAAGCCTTGGATGTTGTTTTAGTTTTATGATTTTTGGCGGATATTCTTTGCATTTACAAAAGGCAGGGATTGTGGATCTTGCTGCAATTCTGGAAACACAGGGACAAAGTGCAGCGATGATTGCGATTTTAAAAACGCTGCCTATGCCGAAAATTATGATGATATTTTTATGTGTGGTATGTTTTGTGTATCTTGCGACAACGATTGATTCCTGTGCTTATGTACTGGCTGGAACAACTACAAAAAAATTGGCTTCCAATGAGGAGCCTGCTCGATGGAATCGAATTTTGTGGGCAGTTTTATTTTGCCTGTTATCCATTGGACTGATGATGATTGGTGGATTGGAGGCTGTAAAAACAATATCCATTCTAACGGGATTGCCGTTGGTTTTTGTTATATTTATTTTAATGAAGTCAGTAAAACAAATGCTTCAGCAGGATGAAAAGAAAAAATAAAAAGGATTTTATTTGCCAGCCGAGTCGAAAAGCGTTATGATATCTGATAAGAATCAAAGCGCAGGGAGGACGTACCATGAGGTTGGATAAATTTCTGGCGGATGCCGGAGTTGGCACACGCAGTGAGGTGAAAAAGCAGATACAGAAAGGAATGGTTCAGGTAAATGAGGCGGTCATCAAAGATCCCGGTTATAAGGTAATGGTACCGCAGGATCAGGTATCTGTCCGTGGCCAGTGCGTGGGGGCGGCGGAGGAATTTGAATATTATCTGCTGCATAAACCGGCAGGATGTGTGAGTGCGACCAGTGACAATATTCACAAAACAGTGCTGGACTACCTCCCGAAAAGCAGAAAAGAGCTGTTCCCCGTTGGGCGGCTTGACAAGGACACAGAGGGACTTCTTCTGATTACGAATGACGGAGAACTGGCGCATCAGCTTTTGTCACCGAGAAAGCATGTAGAGAAAACATACTTTGCCCGTGTGGCAGGAAAAGTAACAGAGAATGATGTGCAGGCCATGAAACAGGGCGTGGATATCGGAGAGAAGAATCTCACGCTTCCGGCGAAGCTGGTGATTTTGAAGACAGAAGAGACGGCAGATGGCTGGGTCTCGGAGGTGGAACTGACGATCTGTGAGGGGAAATTCCATCAGGTGAAGCGCATGATGGAGGCCGTCGGAAAGAAAGTGACTTATCTGAAACGTATTTCTATGGGATCGCTGGTGCTGCCGGAGAATTTGGAAAGAGGGCAGTATCGGAAGCTGACGCAGGAAGAGGTTGAAAAATTGACAAGATAGGCAGGACAGGGGGACAGGTTTGTGTCCGGAATTTATTCCGGACACAAACCTGTCCCCCTGTCCTGCCCCATTTCTGCAAACCTGTCCCGGCGTATGTTATACGCCGGAGTATGCCTGGAAGCCGCCATCCACAGGAATCACAATTCCAGTGATGAAACTTGCCGCCTCATTGTTTACGAGAAACAGCAGTGCGCCCTCTAATTCTTTCGGATCGCCAAAACGCTCCATCGGAGTGGCGTTCAGAATCTTATTGGTGCGGGCTGTCGGGGTTCCATCCTCATTCCAAAGAAGTTTTGCATTCTGTTTGGTGGAGAAAAAGCCCGGTGCGATTGCGTTGACACGAATACCGGTTTTGGAGAAATGTACAGCCAGCCACTGAGTGAAGTTGGAAACGGCTGCTTTTGCTCCGGAGTAAGCCGGAATTTTGGTCAATGGTGTGTAGGCGTTCATAGAGCTGATGTTGATGATGTTGCATCCCTCGCGGCCTACCATCTGTTTTGCAAATGCCTGTGTCGGAAGCAGTGTGCCCAGGAAGTTCAGACGAAAGACTGCATCCACACCTTCTTCCTCGAGATCAAAGAAACTCTTTGTCTCGGCATCGATGTCTCCACACTCAAAGTATTCTTTTTCTGTGGTTGCTTTTGGGTTGTTGCCGCCTGCTCCGTTTACCAGAATATCACAGGGACCGAAATCCTTCAGCACCTGCTCAGCGACTGCGAGGCAGGTGTCTTTTTCCAGTACGTTGCACTGGTATGCTTTGGCGATGCCGCCTTCTGCGACGATTTCATCGGCATATTTCTGTGTGGATTCCATGCTGCGGTTAAGAAGTGCTACCTTGGCGCCTGCGCGTGCAAGTGTTTTTGCGAGAGCGCTGCACAGTACGCCGCCAGCGCCGGTTACAACGGCTACTTTACCGGTTAAATCGGTACTTAATACATTTTTTTCCATGATACAATCTGTCTCCTCTTAATTCTTTGCGTTTTTGTCAATAGCTTCCCACAATCCGTTCAGGTAAGTGCTTCCAAGTGCTCTGTCATAGAGACCGTATCCTGGACGTCCCACCTCATCCCAGATCATGCGTCCGTGGTCTGGACGGATATAGGTATCCGGGCAGGTTTCGTAGATGGCTTTCATAATTTCGTACATATCCAGATCGCCGTCTGTGGACAGATGGCTAGACTCACGAAAACGACGGTCACTTCCCAGATGTTTTACGTTTCTGACATGCAGGCAGCCGATTCGGTCCATTTCGCCAAAGTGACGGATCAGTGCCGGAATATCGTTTTTCACATTGCTGCCGAGGGAGCCTGTGCACAGACATAGTGTGTTGCATGGGCTGTCATGCAAAGCTACCATGCGGTCATAACCTTCCTGGTCATGTGTGATGCGCGGAAGTCCGAAGATTGGCCAGCCCGGATCATCCGGATGGCAAGCCATTTTGATGCCCACTTCTTCACAGACAGGAATGATGGCATCGAGAAAATATTTGAAGTTCTCGTATAATTTCTCTTCATCCACGTCTTTGTAAAGCTCCAGAGTTTTTTCCAGTTCAGCGAGACGCTCCGGTTCCCATCCCGGGAGACTGAAACCGTTGGAATCCTCCGCAGTTTTCTGAACAATCTCCAGTGGTGTCATGTTTCCAAGCTCTTCCTCGTCGAAATAGAGGCTGTTGCTTCCGTCCTCCGGAATCTCTCTTGCAAGGTCGGTGCGCAGCCAGTCCAGTACAGGCATAAAGTTGTAAACGATGACTTTCACACCATATTTTGCGAGGTTGCGGATGGTGATCTTGTAATTTTCAATATATTGATCTCTGGTCGGAAGGCCAAGTTTGATATCTTCGTGTACGTTGACGCTTTCGATGACTTCTACTTCCAGTCCGGCTGCATGTACATGGTCGACGTAAGCTTTGATTTCTTCCTCTGTCCATACTTCTCCGGCGGCTTTTTCGTCCAGGACACCCATAAGACCGCTCATGCCTGGAATCTGTTTGATCTGTTTGAGGGTGATGTTGTCTCTTCCTTCCCCATACCAGCGAAAAGTCATTTTCATAATAAAATCCTCCTGCTTATATATTTGTTATCAATCAGGGTTTTCCATATGCTTGCCAATAGAGATTAATTCTTCTCTGTTTCGTGCAATATGGTTATACATTGTCTGTGATGCGCGTTCCGCATTTCTGGAGGCGATGGCCTCTGCAATTGCACGATGGCCGCTGATGGTCTCTGCGAGCAGAGAATTTCCATTGAGAGAACCGAACAATCCGACTGAATAGGTGATGATCGGGATTAATTTCGGAACCACAAGATTGTGCGTACATTTGGCGATACTGATATGATATTTTGTGTCGTTCGGCAGATGATCCACACCGGATAAAATATCATTTTCTACCAAATGGCAGGTTGTCCACATATTTTCGATATCTTCGTCGGTTGCTTTTTTGGCTGCAAGAGAAGCAACCCAGGGTTCCATCTGCAGACGGACCTCCAAAAGATCTTTTGCAAGCTGAAACTGGTCTTCATAGTAGGCAAAGCCCAGAGGGTCATCAATCTGTCCCGGATGGTGGGCGATGTAGGTTCCCTTTCCGCGCTTGATGACAAGAATGTTGCGGGCCACCAGGAGCTTGACGGCTTCCCGGATGGTGCCTCGTCCGACGTTCAGCATTGCGGCCAGCTCAAATTCATTTGGAAGTTTGTCTTCACTTGTGAGCTGACGATCTACAATTAGTTTCGATATCTGTGCGGCTACCCGTTCCGGGAGAGGCACATCCTGTGATTTTACATGTTCAAAATTCAGTGTTTCTATATCCATAAATGATACCATGCCTTTCTTCCTTATGTCTTCTATTATAGCATAATTGCATGGCTTGTTTGGAGAGAAATTCTCTGTCGCAGTAAAGTTTTATGGTATTTTTGTTACTGTTCACTCTGTTCACAGTAACTTAGCCAAAATTCATTCCAAATTGCCTTCGGCAATGGAATTTTGGCTTGTATGTCTCGGGATTTTGGCATATTCATGCCAAAACACCTCGCGGAACAGTGCCGTGTGAATAGTAACGTATTTTTACATCAATCCCGGCAGGAATCCCTGGCAAAGGCTTAACAGGCATACAAAGATCAGAATTGCAACACCTGCTACGAAACCGCCGAGTGTCCATCCGCGAATTGTATCTACCTCATTCAGATGGAAGAATCTGGAGATTGCCCAGAATCCGGAGTCGTTTGGCAGAGACAGACCGATACCGCCGGCACATACAGCGATTGCACACAGGATTGGGGAAATTCCGGAAGCTGCTGCTGCGGAAGATACGATAGCTGCTGTTGTAGTAAGAGCAACGGTTGTGGAACCTGTCGCAATACGAAGTACCTGTGCGATTACGAAGCACATGATCAGGATTGGCATATGGAATCCCTGCAGTGTTCCGGTGATCAGGTTTGCGATACCGCAGGCTTTCAGGACACCGCCGTAAGCACCGCCGGCACCTGTGATCAGCAGGATCAGACCAACCTTGTCAGCACCGTCAGACATGATTTCTGTGATGGAACGAGGCAGGTATTTGCGGGAAATAAATGCTGCATAAAGTACACCGATGGTCATAGCTACGTTCTTTCCGCCAAGGAAGGACAGGGCTGCCAGTAATGTACTGTCTTCCGGAAGCAGGAATGCGGAGAAGGAACCGATCAGAATCAGGAAAATCGGAACAAGAAGGATAGACATTGCTCTTCCTGCACCCATTTTTGTCTGAGTTTCTTTTGCTGCGTTTGCTGCAAGTTCTGCATCCAGATCGGAAAAGTCCCATGTTTTTCCGGCTTTCTGGTCCTGTTTGTTAACGATACCACCGTAGATGATACCACCGACAAACATACCTACAAATGCAGAAATCAGCGCATAGAAGAAGAAAATACCAACATTAATATCCATTGCTGCTGCTACAGCCAGAGGCGGAGCCGTCGGCAGAACCAGAGCGAATGTACAGGTGGTTGCTACAGAGATTGCACATCCGTAAGCTGCCATGGAGTAACCTGTTTTACGGGAAAGAACGCGAAGCATTGGAGCAAACATGATGTATACAACATCGCCGAATACAGGAATACCGGTAATGAAACCTGCAACGGAAACGGCATACTGAGAACGTTTTGGTCCAACTGCTTTCAGAACTTTATCAACGATGTTGTCGATACCGCCGGATTCATACATGAACATACCCAGCATAACACCAAGTCCGGTAACGATACCGATGGAACCAAGGGTAGAACCGAAGTTGTTGGTGATACAGTTTGACACATCTGCCAGTGAGGCAAACCCTTCAGGTGCTTCGCTGCCAGCGTAGGTAAGCAGTGCCAGAAGACCAGTGCCGTAAGCACAGGCGAGCAGTGATACGAATGCGTTCAATTTTACTTTGATGATGCATAACAGTAAGACTGCGATGGATACAAGAAATACGATCATTAACATAATGAATTCTCCTCTTTTTCTCTTTTCGTTATGTTGTTTTGGTTACTTGTGACACCCGGACAAAAGCCGGGAAATCTGGATGTTTGCCGAAATATGTTCCCCCTTGATCGGCAAGTGCTTCCTTATGCCTGTACCATAACACGTCATACGTCGTACTGTCAAATAAAAACTGAATATCAAATGGAAAATCGTCAAAAACAACAAAAAATACAGGTAAAAACTGTAACAACTCACAATTGAGACGTATGACGTGTGATGGTATAATAAGGACAAGCAATCAGGAAAACAGTTTTATCGAGGACGGTTGTGCTGCTTCCTTATCTTACTATTCTATGTAGTTTATGCACGGTTCCCACTGTTTGAGAAAAAGTGAATTTCTATGCGAATGAAGAAAAATGAAAGGAGCTATCTTACATAATGAAAGCGATTAAATTTGAAAAGCCTTGGGATGTTGCATGTGTGGATATGGAAAAACCGGTTCCTGGTCCCGGAGAGGCTTTGATCCGTATTAAGACAGCAGGAATCTGCGGCAGTGATATCGGTGCTTTCCGCGGAACAAATGGACTGGTATCTTATCCTCGTGTGATCGGCCATGAGCTGGCTGGTGTCATTGAATCCATTCCGGAGGACAATCCGAAAGGATTGAAGGTTGGCGATCGTGTAATCGTAGATCCATATTTATATTGTGGAAATTGTTATCCTTGTTCCATCGGACGCACCAACTGCTGTACCGACCTGCATGTACTTGGTGTTCATGTAGATGGAGGAATGGCGCAGTACTATTGCCATCCGGCAGATATGCTGGTTAAGATTCCGGATGATATGGACTGGGTAATGGCAGCAATGGCAGAGCCTCTGACTATCTCTCTTCACGGTGTACACCGCGGAGGATTAAAAGAAGGTGAATACTGTGCAATCTATGGTGCAGGCCCAATCGGTCTTCTGGCTGGTATGGTAGCGGAAGCGTATGGAGCACATGCCATTTTGATTGATGTAGTGCAGGAACGTCTTGATTTTGCAAAAGAGCTGGGCGTGGAATACATCATCAACTCTTCCAAGGAAGATCCTGTGGCTGTTGTGGCTGAAATTACAGGCGGAACGATGGCACAGCTGGTAATGGAGTGTACCGGAGCGAATGTATGTATCCGTGGATCTCTTGATCTTGTATCAAATGCCGGACGCATCACTTTCACAGGATGGCCAAAGAAAGAGACTTCCCTGCCGACCGATTTGTTTACCAAGAAGGAGATCGACATCCGCGGTGCTCGTACAAGTGCGGGCGAGTTTGAGGAAGCGATTGAACTGATCTGCTCTGGTAAGGTAGACATGAGAAAAGTTCTGACAAAGACAATTTCTCTGGAGGAAGCACCGGAGACGATTATTGATATTGAAAAAAATCCAGGCAACTACATGAAGGTAGTTGTGGAGATGCCGTAAGGAGTACTTTATGAAGGAACTGTATTTAACAGAAGAAGAAAATGGTATTTCTGCTGCGCAGTTGGAAGAACAGCTTGGTGCGCTTTTAGAGCAGTGGCCGGAAGTGAAAAAAGTCCTGATTATTCCGCCGGATTACACCCGATGCTATTCCTATGCCGGGGTCATTACACAGATATTATATAAGAAGTTAAGCCAGAATGCGGCTGTCCATGTGATGCCGGCGCTTGGCACGCATATGGCTATGGATGATGAAGAACTGTACAAATTTTTTGGAGATGTCGTTCCAAAAGAGGCGATTCTTGTGCATCACTGGCAGACAGATACGGTGCGTCTGGGCTATGTTCCTGCAGATGTCTGCGCAAAAATCAGTGAAGGGCTGTTTCCGGAGCAGATTGACGTGGAAGTGAACCATCTGCTAATCGATGGAGGATATGATCTGATTCTCTCTGTAGGACAGGTAGTTCCTCATGAGGTTGTGGGAATGGCCAACTATTCCAAGAATATCTTTGTCGGCACGGGCGGACGTGAAATGATTAACAAATCGCACATGTTAAGCGCCATCTGTGGTATGGAGAAGGCTCTCGGTGTCGTGGATAGTCCTGCGAGAAAGGTTTACGATTATGCACAGCAGCATTTTATTGATGGAAAATTGCCGCTGGTATATCTGCAGACTGTGACAACACGCAAAGAGGACACTACAATTCTTCATGGACTTTACATCGGACAGAGCAGAAAGCCATTTGAGCTGGCAGCCGAACTGGCACAGAAGCTGAATATCTTCCATGTGGAGCGAAGAGCAAAGAAGGTAGTTACCTATCTTGATCCTGAGGAACTGAAGACGACATGGGTCGGCAACAAAGGGATTTACCGGACACGTATGGTAGTGGCCGATGGCGGAGAGCTGGTTGTTCTCGCACCGGGCGTGCGCGCCTTCGGAGAAAACGAGGAGATGGACCGCATGACCCGCAAATACGGTTACACCGGTACGCCTCATATTCTGGATCTGTACAGACAGGGCGTGTTTGAAGGACGCCTGATGAGTGCGGCGCATCTGATGCAGGGATCCAGTGAAGGGCGTTTTACGGTAACGTATGCGACAAAGCCGGAGAACCTGTCCAAAGAAGAGATTGAAAGTGTTGGCTATCAGTGGGCTGACTACAATGAAATATCAAAACGCTATAATCCGGAAACACTGAAGGATGGATGGAATACTCTGCCGGATGGCGAGGAAATCTATTACGTGGGTACTCCAGCCCTCGGATTATGGAAAGTGGACGATTAAAAAAGAATTCCCCACGGCCTGTATGGTCGTGGGTGTTCTACCATTGTTAAATAAATTTGCAGGAGGAGATTGAAATGTTAAGAAGTCAGGAATTCAGAAAAAATTCACCAGAATTAGATCCGCTGCGCCTTGGAACGGGATGGAAGCCGGAGGATCTTGGAAAACCACAGGTTTTTGTAGAGAGTACGTTTGGAGACAGTCATCCGGGCTCCGGTCACCTGGATCAGCTGGTAAACGCAGCTGTTGAGGGTATCGCAGAGGCAGGCGGACATGGAGCAAGATATTTTACAACCGACATGTGCGACGGAGAGAGTCAGGGAAATGACGGAATCAACTTTTCTCTCGTAAGCCGTGAGATGATCGCAAATATGATTGAGATTCAGGCAAACGCCACACCATTTGACGCAGGTGTGTATATTGCAAGCTGCGATAAGGGAATGCCGGGAAATCTGATGGGACTTGCGCGTGTGAATATCCCGTCTGTTGTGGTGACAGGAGGAACCATGGCGGCAGGACCTGACCTTCTGACACTTGAGCAGCTTGGTATGTACAATGCCAAATTTGAGCGCGGAGAGATTGACGAGGCAAAACTTTGCTGGGCAAAACAGAATGCCTGCCCAAGCTGCGGTGCATGTTCGTTTATCGGAACGGCTTCTACCATGCAGATCATGGCAGAGGCACTTGGCCTGACACTTCCGGGAAGCGCGCTTTTGCCTGCGACAAGTCCGGACTTGATCGAGTATGCGAAAGAAGCAGGTAAGCTTTCTGTAAAACTGGCTACTATGGAACATATGCTGCCAAGTGATATTGTAACTCTGAAGAGCTTTGAAAATGCGATCATGGTACATGCTGCAATTTCCGGTTCCACAAACTCTCTGCTTCATCTTCCTGCAATCGCACATGAATTTGGCATTGAAATTGACGGAGACACCTTTGATCGTCTTCACCGCGGTGCACATTATCTTCTTGATCTTCGTCCCGCAGGACGCTGGCCGGCAGAATTCTTCTACTATGCAGGCGGTGTTCCGGCTATCATGGAAGAGATTAAGAGTGTGCTTCATCTCGATGTGATGACAGTAACCGGCAAGACCTTAGGTGAGAATCTGCAGGAACTCAGAGAGAACGGTTTCTATGAAAAATGTCAGCACTGGCTGGATGAGGCAAACAAAAAATATGGTCTCAGCCTGACAAAAGAAGACATTATCCGCCCTTTCGATAAACCGATTGGAACCGGTGGTTCCATTGCCGTTTTGAAAGGAAATCTTGCTCCGGAAGGCGCTGTCATCAAACATACAGCCTGCCCGAAAGAGATGTTTTCCGCAGTTTTGAATGCAAGACCGTTTGACTGTGAGGAAGACTGCATTGACGCCGTTCTTCATCATAAGGTAAAACCGGGTGATGCCGTGTTTATCCGCTATGAGGGACCAAAGGGTTCCGGTATGCCGGAGATGTTCTATACTTCCGAGGCGATTTCTTCCGATAAAGAGCTTGGAAAAAGCATTGCACTGATTACCGACGGACGTTTCTCCGGAGCTTCCACAGGTCCTGTCATCGGCCACTGCAGCCCGGAAGCACAGGCAGGCGGACCGATCGCGCTGGTTGAGGAAGGCGATTTGATTCATCTGGATGTAGAACAGCGTGTACTGGAGATCGTCGGTGTCGCAGGTGAGAGAAAAACACCGGAAGAGATGGATGCAATTCTTGCGGAACGTAAGAAAAACTGGAGCCCGAAACCCCCAAAATATAAATCAGGCTCTCTGCGTCTGTTCTCAGAACTGGCAGTGTCACCGATGAAAGGTGCATACTTATCTTTTGACGAAAAATAAGAATTGAGGTGAATTATTATGAAAAATTTATTTGACATTACCGGAAAGAAAGTCATTGTGACCGGTGGAAGCAGAGGTCTTGGCCTTGGTATGGCAGAAGGATTTCTGGAAGCCGGATGTAAAGTAGCAATTGTCGGAAGCTCTGCAAAAATCGAGGAAGTAGCCAAAGAACAGTGTGAGAAAGGCTATGACTGTGTCGGTGTGTATGGTGATCTGGCAGTCAGAGAGGAAGTATACCGCATTTTCAACGAATGTGTGGAGAAGCTGGGCGGCGATCTGGATGTCCTTGTAACTGCGCATGGAATCCAGAGACGCCATCTGGCGGAAGAATTTCCGCTGGAGGACTGGGATGCCGTGATGAACGTAAATCTTAATTCAGTGTTTATTTTATGCCAGGAAGCTGGTAAAATGATGTTGAAAAAAGGATATGGAAAGATTATCAATATTGCTTCCATGAATTCTTTCTATGGCGGACAGACAATTCCGGCTTATGCGGCAGCAAAAGGCGGCATTGCACAGCTGACGAAAGAATTGTCGAATGACTGGGCCGGACGCGGCATCAACGTCAATGCGATTGCGCCGGGCTATATGGCGACGGAGATGAACAAGGCACTCCTTGATCCGGCAAACCCGAGATTCACATCGATTTCGGAGAGAATTCCGGCCGGTCGCTGGGGAACAGGGGAGGATATGCAGGGAACGGCACTTTTCCTGGCCTCTCATGCCAGCGACTATGTGTGCGGTGCAGTGATTCCTGTGGATGGCGGATATCTGGTAAAATAAGGTGGGACAGGGGGGGTGGGGCCCGGGGCCTGGTTGTTTTCCGGAATGTTTTCCGGCCCCAAACCGACCCCCCGACCCCACCGCGCCCACCGGGGGGC
>JAUNPJ010000033.1:28841-39414 GCA_030536755.1 Eubacteriales bacterium
GTTTTAAAAATTGGGGGGGGGGGGGGGGGGGTGACGGGGCACGTGTTTGGTGGGGGTATTTTTGCCGCCAAAAAACCCTGTCCCCTGTCCCACCCTGTCCCAAGAGGAGAATGAGTATGACATTACAACAGATTCTGGAAAGCGTGAAGGCAGGGTCCATGGCAGTCGCTGACGCAGAACGGATTTTAAAACAGGAAAGTTATGACGATATGGAATATGCTAAGCTGGACATCAGCCGCAAAGAGCGAACGGGATTTGCAGAAGTCATTTATTGCAGCGGAAAGTCAGATGAACATCTTCTGAAGATCTTCGAGAGGCTTTACAGAGAAGATGGGGAGGTATTTGGAACGAGAGCCAGCCGGGAGCAGTACGAACTCATCAGAAAACAATTTCCACAGACACAGTACGACCCGGTTTCCCGCATCATCAAGATTGAGAAACAAGACAAAAAGAGGAGCGGGAAGGTTGCTGTCTGCTGTGCGGGCACCGCAGATATTCCCGTGGCGGAGGAAGCGGCGCAGACGGCAGAATACTTCGGTACGAATGTGGAACGCATCTATGATGTAGGGGTTTGCGGTGTGCACAGACTTTTTTCCAAGCTGGATCTGATCCAGAGCGCAAACTGTATCGTTGCGGTGGCAGGCATGGAGGGAGCTCTTGCCAGTGTGATCGGAGGACTGGTCAGCAGACCGATCATCGCTGTTCCGACTTCGGTTGGATACGGGGCAAGCTTTCACGGACTGTCTGCATTGCTGACGATGATCAACTCCTGTGCCAATGGAATCGCCGTTGTGAATATCGACAACGGATATGGAGCCGGTTATATGGCAACACAGATTAACCGAATTGCAACAGATCAATAAAATAAAAAAGACAGAAGGGCTTTGCCGTAAGGCGGGCCCTTTTTGTCGTGTAAGCACAGAGCATGTAAGCACAGAGCAGCTGTTTTCCCTTGAGATAGGAGAAGATGTAGTATATAATATAATAAGTATGACTTGATTTGGATAGACAAGAAGGAAACAAAGAGAAAGAAAAGGAAGGAAATCCATGGTAAATAAGATTATCAATATGATTCAGTCACAACTATATAAAGAGAAAGAATCTCTGGATTATCATACATGGATTTTTTCTTCTGTTGGAAATCGCAATTTTAATTATAATTCGAAATATCTGTTTTTGTATGTGCGAAAAAACCTTCCGCAGATTCGACCGAGGTTTGTGATCAACGATATGGAAAAGCGTCAGCTTTTGGGGAAGAAATATGGGGCAGAATATTTTCTCGATGGAACGACGAAAGATGGAATCAAACAGATTTTGAAGGCAGGTGTCTGGTTTACGTCTGCCGGATTGCCTGCTTATGAGTGGAGCAAAAATCCGAAACGAATCGTCGTGAATCTGTGGCATGGCATTCCACTCAAGAAAATCGCACTTCTTGAGGAGCATACCGGTGCATTTCAAAAACTGTATTTTAAACAGATTTTTTCAAGAAAATATACTTATGTTTTGACGACCAGTACCCATCTGGTACCTGTGATGGCAAGAAGCCTCGGCGTGGGTGAGGAGATTGTCAAGGTGTGGGGGCAGCCGCGAAACGACGTGATCATGAAAGGAAAAGCAAAAGAAGAACTGTATGATCTTCTGAATATTGGGGAGCAGAAGATAAAGCTGATTCTTTATGCACCTACTTACCGTGATCATGCTGCAACCAGACTGTTTCCTTTTGAAGATTATGATAAGAGGAAGTTGGAAGAATTTCTTCAGGAGAAAAAGATTCATATCTGCATTCGCATGCATCTGGAAGAAACGATTGAGAAAGAAAAATATTTAAGCCCGTATATTCATTTTGTAAATGAAGATGTGATTGACGATATTGCCCAGTGGATGGGCTGTTTTGATCTGCTGATCACAGATTACTCCAGCATTTATCTGGATTATCTGCTTTTGGACAAACCGATGATATTTTTGCCTTATGATAAAGAAGAATATCTGAAGGATCGTGGTATGAATTATCCTTATGATGAGGTAACGCCAGGGGCGAAGCCCATAAAGCAGAAAGAATTGCTTATTAATATAGAAGATTCTCTTTTCGGAGAGGACAGGTATCGTGCAGAGCGGAAAGAATGCAATGCGTATTTTAACCAGGTGACAGAGCCTTGCTGTGCATTTATCTGTCAGCAGATTTTACAGGAGATTTAAATGGCTATCTATAAAAAAGTAATAAAAAAACTCAAAAGCGGGACCTGGTATCCTTTTTATAATTCTTTTTATGAAAAAGGGCTGGTAGACAAAAGAAAAATATTGCTGGAGTCCAGAGGAGGAACTGCTCTGGAAAGCAATATTTTTGCATTGCTTAAAGAACTGAACAGTAAACGTTATAAAGGCTTAAAGCTGGTACTGTCGGTCAAAAAGCAATACCGTTCAAGTGTGCAGGAGAAGCTTCGCCATTATAAGCTGCATGTGGATCAGATTGTGGATACGGGGAGTGTGCTTTATTACTATCAGTTGGCTACTGCAGGATATCTTGTGAATGATACTTCTTTTCCGGGGCGTTTTGTGAAAAAAGAAGGGCAGACGTATCTGAATGTATGGCACGGAACGCCGCTCAAAAAAATGGGACGTGACAATCAAGACGAGAGGGTTACGATGGGAAATGTGATGCGCAATCTTCTCATGGCAGATTATCTGCTGTTTCCCAATACTTATATGGAAGAAAAGATGTCACAGGCGTATATGCTTCCCAATTTGTATCGTGGAAAGGTTTTGAGAGAGGGGTATCCCCGCAACAGCATTTTTTTTGATTCGGAGCGCGCAAAAGAGACAAAACGTCAGCTGGGATATGAGGGGAAACAGCTGAGTATCTATATGCCGACGTTTCGAGGAAGAGCAGATGCTGTGGATACACAGGACTCTTTGCAGATCCTTAAAAAAAATCTTGAAGAACTGGATGCACTTCTTGGAGAAGAGCAGATTCTGCTGGTCAAACTCCATCCGTTTGTCAGTGCACATTTAAAAATTGAGGGATATCGCCATATCTGTCCTTTTCCGCAAAACTATGACACCTATGATGTGCTCAATGCCTGTGATATTCTGATTACGGATTATTCGAGTGTGATGTATGATTTTGCCAATACGGGGAGAAAAATTATTCTTTTTGTGTATGACAGTCAGGAGTATGCATGCTCGCGCGGCATGTATGAAAATGTTGAGAGGTATCCGTTTGCAAAAGTGCAGACCGTGCAGGAACTGAGCAGAGAGTTGATGACTCCGGGCGGAGAGGCGGATGCTGCGTTTCTGGAAATGTATGATACGTATGAATGCGTCGAAGCTGCGGAAAAAATATGCAGGCAGGTGTTTCTTGGCGATGATCTGTGCAGGATATCCAAAATGGAGGGGAATGGACGTCAAAATGTACTGATCTATGCCGGTGATCTGGATCAGAATGGAATCACCACAGCTTTCAGCAGCATGATGGAGCGGCTCAATCCGGAAAAGCATAATTATTATGTGTCATTTCGTATGAATTCTGTGAAAGAGTATCCCAAACGGCTGCGGCGAATTCCTGAGAATGTGGGGATTGTTCCAATCGCCAGTGAGATGAATCTGGATGTCATAACGGCTGTCGCTCAGGCTGTGTATCTCAAAACAGGAAAGACCTCTTGGGGGATTGGGCAGCGGCTGAAGACAGCCTATGACAGGGAGTGGAGAAAGCATTTTGGGGCTGTTTCTTTTAATCATGTGATTCATTACAATGGATATGAAAATTATATGATTTCGCTTTTGAAGGAGGCGCCATGCAGCAGGACCATCTGGGTGCACAACGACATGGTTCGTGAAGTGGAAGCGAAGAAAAATCCAAGCAGGGCACTGCTTCGTGACGCATACAAAATGTTTGATCATGTGGCGATCGTCAGTGAAGATATTCGCAGGTCTACGGAGAGCATCAGTGGAAGAAAGGATAACATTGTGTTGATTCAAAATTGTCAGGATTATCAGCAGGTATTGCGAAGAAGTGAAAGCGCACTTGTGTTTGATGAGAATACGCAGTCTACGGTTACTCTGGATGAACTGAAGAAAATTTTTGCAGATCCGGGGAAAAAGATAATCAACATTGGCCGCTACTCACAGGAAAAAGGACATGAACGGCTGATTCGGGCTTTTGACCGTTTCTGGAAAAACCATCAGGATACGTATCTGATTATTGTAGGAGGTACCGGAAAACTTTATGAGCAGACATGCGCACTCGCAAGGGGTATGGAGTCGGGGAAACATATTGTGCTGATCCGGGCAATGAGTAATCCCATGCCGCTGCTGAAGGAATGTGACTTTTTTGTGATGTCTTCGTTTTATGAAGGGCTTGGAATTGTATTGATGGAGGCGAATATACTGGGCCTGGATGTAGCTGCCTGTGATGTTCCGGGGCCGTCGGGCTTTCTGGGAAAATACGGTGGAACACTTCTGGAGAACAGCGAAGATGGTCTTTTGAAGGGAATGGAGTTGTTTGATCAGGGGAAAATCGTTCCTATGCATGTGGATTATGAGGCGATTAACAGGGAAAGTATAGAGACTGTGGAAGCGTTATTAAGAATTGCAGGAACAGGACAAGTGTGATATACTCCATTAGAATGAGGGGAATTTATTTGATGCTTAAGAAATAAGGGGAAAAAATGAAAAGACATAAAAAATTATGTTTGGCTGCATGCTTCGGCACATTGTTTATGTCCTTTTTTATGAATGTTACGATTGAGGTAAAAGCAGATCAGATCAAAAACGCAGACGTGTTTGCCGGGGCGCAATGGAATTATGTGACCGAGTGGACTGTCAGCGGAGAAAAAGACTGGGTTCAGTCTATGTGTGAGACGAGCCAGTATATTGTCTGCTATCAGGATACGAAGGAAAAAGGGCAGCCTGATGTGATCACTGTATTTGACAGATGGACTTACGATTTGCTTTTTGAAGTGCGGGAGATGGATTATGAGCATGGAAACGGCATGACTTATAATTCTCAGACAAATGAAATTTATATTGCACCTTACAACAGTGTGATTGAAAAGAATAAAGGCGCTATTTTTGTTCTGGATGCAGATACACTGAAATTTAAGAGGAGAGTTTACATTTCAGATGGAAGCTGGAATGCGGCCAGTATTGAGTATGTAGATGGTTCGGATCAGTATATTATTCAGTCGACAAGACAGAATAATTATACGTTTTATATTTATGATTCGGAATTTAATTATGTAGATACCTTGTTTGAGGGAGATCGTTCCCTCGGAAATCTGTTTCAGGATTTTTGTGTGTCTGGTGATTTTATCATTAGTGTTCCGTGGATGAAAGAGACACCGGAGGATTCAAGACTTCAGCTTTATTCAATTTCACAGAGGGCTTATCTGGGATCGTATCCGGTGTATGCTCCGGGAGCTGGAGAAGTCTATGAACTGGAATCCATCTGCCAGTCAGATGCCGGAGAGATTGTGCTTTGTATTGGTCTTACCGGGACGAAACGTATGGCAATTTATAATACGTATGTTCCGATTATTTATACAGTAACAACAGCAGCAGAAAATGGAACGATTACGCCGACGCGCGGCGATGTGGATATCGGAAGCGATTATAAAGTATCGTATGAGTGTACAGAAGATTATGAACTCAAGCAGCTCCAGGTGGATGGGCAGGATGTAGATATAAACAAACATAAAAAGTCCTATACTTTCGGAAATATTCAGGCAGACCACAGTATCTGGGCGAAGTTCACAGAGATTCCGAAATTTTGGATCACAACTGCGGTTGAAAATGGAACGATTGATGAAAATCAGTTAATTCGAAGAGATGAAGATGTGACGATTCATTTTGAACCGGATATTCATTATGAGATGGATACGGTGAAGGTGGATGGGAAGAGGCTGGATAAGATGAAGGACGATGATTCTTATACTTTTGAATTTATCCAGGAGCCTCATTCGATTGAAGTCAGCTACAAGGAAATTCCGTCCTTTACTGTTTCTACAGAAGTATCTCATGGAACGATCACGGCAACCAATAAAAAGGTATATCGTGATGAAAATTATACGGTGAAATACCAGCCGGATAAAAATTATCGTCTTGCGTACATGTGTGTGGATGGCGAATGGCTGATGAATATCAAACAGGACAGTACAGCCAATAGCTATACATTTACGAATATTCAAAAAGGCCACAATGTGCAGGTATTTTATCAGTGGAAATATCTTCCGTATGCGGTTCTTGCGGGAGCCTTTGCTCTGTGTATCCCGGTAGCGGGAGTGTATGTTGTGATCATGAGAGTCCGCAGGAAGAGAAAATATATCAGACAAAAAGATGAATAAGAAAAAGAGGCGTAATTTTGAAAAAAGCAGAGTATTATAAAAGAACCATAGTTTTTTTGATGGCAGCACTGGTGATTATTGCGCAGTCGGCAGTGTTTGGCTATATTTGGTATTCTTATTATCACAAATTAATATTTGAACCCTTCTGGAGAAAGGGAAACTGGACACTGATCGCGCTGTATGGGTTGATCCTGATTCTGTTTTCCAGATTGTATGGAGGATTAAAGGTTGGTTATCTGAAGAAGATGGATATTGCCTATTCGCTTACGTTGGCCACGCTGTGTACCAATATAGTTGCGTATCTTCAGATCACGCTGATCAACCGCTGGTTTCTTTCGCCGGTTCCGCTTCTGGCGGCTACCCTGCTGGACGTTGTGATTATTGTGATCTGGACGTTTGGCTCCGGGTTTGTGTACTCAAAGCTTTACAAAGCCAGGAGAATGCTGGTGATTTACGGGGACAGAAAGCCGGATGAGCTGATCCGCAAGATGAATTCCCGTAAGGACAAATACGATATCAGCGGAAAAGTCCATGTCAGTGTGGGAGAAAAAGAAATTTACAAAATGATGCGCGACTATGAGGCGGTGATCATCTGGGATCTTCCTTCCGAGACAAGAAACCGTTATCTGAAACATTGTTTTGCGCATTCGATCCGTTGTTATGTGACACCGAAAATATCAGATGTTATTTTGACTGGATCTGATCGAATCCATCTGTTTGACACACCGCTTCTGGTTTCTAAAAATATGGGGCTGACTGCGGAGCAGATGCTGATCAAGCGGATTGTGGATATTGTGATTTCTCTGATTGGAATTGTGCTTTCGTCTCCGATCATGCTGGTCTGTGCCATTGCTGTAAAGCTTTATGATGGAGGGCCGGTATTCTACCGTCAGGAGCGCCTGACATATAAGGGAAAAGCTTTCCGTATTTTCAAGTTCAGAAGCATGTGTGTGGATTCGGAGAAACATGGAGCGAGACTTGCGTCCAAACACGATTCCAGAATTACACCGGTAGGAAAGGTCCTGCGCAATCTTCATTTTGATGAACTTCCGCAGCTGTTTAACATTTTGATCGGAGATATGTCGGTCGTGGGACCAAGACCGGAGCGAAAACAAATTCTGAAAGAATATCAGAGAGAAATTCCGGAATTTTATTATCGCCTGAAGGTCAAGGCCGGCCTGACGGGATATGCGCAGGTATATGGAAAATATAATACGACACCTTATGACAAACTGAAACTGGATCTTTTCTATATAGAGAATTATTCGCTGCTTCTTGATTTTAAACTGATGCTGATGACGTTTAAAATTTTGTTTCAGAAGGAAACATCGGAAGGAGTGGAGGACACACAGGTGAATGCACTTCTTGATTCTGCGGCAGAGATACCGGAGGATGAAGATGAAAATGAGGACTGATTTATGGAAAAACCAATCGTATCTGTGATTATGCCGGTTTATTGTGGGGAAAAATATATATGCCAGGCGGTAGATTCTGTGTTTGCACAGGATGTACCGCTGGAATTAATTGTAGTGGATGATGCCTCATCGGATGGAACAGGCCGGGTTCTGGAACCTTACAAAAAACGTCAGGATTTTGTTTATATTTGCAATGAACAGAACATGGGGGCGGCAGCATCAAGAAACAGAGGTGTGCAGAAAGCAAGAGGCAGATATGTGGCTTATCTGGATGCGGATGACTGGTGGGCAAAAGGAAAACTGAAGCATCAGCTCCGTGTGATGGAACAGACAGGTGCTGCGATGTGTTCCACCGCAAGAGAATTGATGCATGCAGACGGAAGTTCTGCCGGAAAAGTAATTCCGGTTAAAGAACGGGTAACTTACCGGGAGCTTCTGAAGCATAACAGCATCAATTGTTCATCGGTTCTGATGTGCACAGAGGCGGCGCTGGAGTTTCCGATGTGTTATGACAAAAGCCATGAGGATTACATTACGTGGCTCAAGGTGCTTCAGAAATACAGTTTCTGTGCGGGAATCAACGAGCCTTATCTGAAATGCAGACTCAGCGAGGGCGGCAAATCACGCAACAAGCTGAAATCAGCAAAAATGACGTTTCAGGTGTATCGCTATATGGGATATGGAATTGTGAAAAGCTGTCTGTTTTTTGTATCGTATGCTTTTCATGGGATTCGAAAATATCTGTAAGTTTCCAAATGGAAGAGCGATATTGAACCGTATCGTTTTTTGTGGTATATTAAATAATACTGTAATTATTTGAATAGCCAAAATTCTATTGATAAAAAATAAAGGAGAAGGATCATGAAACGAGTAATAACGTATGGAACATTCGATTTGCTGCATTATGGACATATCAATTTGTTAAAGCGTGCGAAGCAGCTGGGCGATTATCTGATCGTAGCGTTGTCTACGGATGAGTTTAACTGGAATGAAAAACAGAAAAAATGTTATTTTTCCTATGAAGAGAGAAAACAGCTTTTGGAGGCGATCCGTTATGTGGATCTTGTCATTCCGGAAGAAAACTGGGAACAGAAAAAGACAGATGTGAAGGAATATCATGTAGATACGTTTGTCATTGGCGATGACTGGAAGGGCAAATTCGATTTCCTTAAGGAACAGGGCTGTGAGGTGGTTTATCTGTCCCGTACGCCTGAGATTTCAACGACACAGATTAAAAAGGATTTGAATAAGAAATAGGAGTTGGCAGAAAAAATATGAAACAGTTCATTGCGGATTTTAAGAAGTATTTTAATTACACGAAATTTTCTGCCAAATCAGATCTGAAGGCGGAGGTTGCAAGTTCCTACCTGAACTGGCTGTGGTGGATTCTGGATCCTTTGCTGTTTATGCTGGTGTACACGTTTATCGCGATTATTGTATTCCAGAGCAAAGTGCAGTATTTCCCGGTCTTTGTCTTTGTAGGTCTGACCATGTGGAACTTCTTTAACAAGACAGTTTTGGGAAGTGTCAAGATCATCAGAAACAACAGTGCGATCGTTTCCAAAGTGTATATTCCCAAATATATGCTGATTGTTCAGAGAATGATGGTCAATGGATTTAAAATGATAGTTTCTTTTGCGCTGGTTATTGTTATGATGATCATCTATCGTGTGCCGGTTACTGCCAACATTCTGTATATGATTCCGATTCTGATCGAACTGGCACTGATGACATTTGGAATCAGCTGCATTGTACTGCATTTTGGAGTGTTTGTGGATGACCTGTATAATGTGATGCAGGTAGTGCTGCGATTGATGTTCTACATGTCAGGGATCTTTTATTCGATCAGTACCAGAGTGGGAGAGCCGTACCGCTCGATTCTTTTGAAATGCAATCCGGTATCCATGCTGATAGAATCAGGAAGAATGTGTATGCTGTATTCTCAGACTCCGTTTCGAAAACTGATTTTATTCTGGGGACTGGTGGCATTGCTGCTGTCGGCAATCGGAGTGAAGACAATCTATAAATATGAGAACAGTTATGTAAAGGTGATGTAGTATGGGTCGGGAAAATGCAATAGATGTAAAGGATTTACATATTAGTTATAAATGTCTGAAATCCTTTTCGATTAAAAAAAGCTTACTTCAACTGAAAAAAACGAAAGCGGAAGTGTATGAGGCTGTACGCGGTGTGAGTTTTTCTGTTCCGCGCGGCGAGATTCTTGGAATTGTGGGAAAGAACGGAAGCGGAAAATCGACAATGCTTCGTGCCATTGCAGGTATTTTTTCTCCGGATGAGGGAAGCATTGATCTGCATGGGAATTCTGTACAGCTTCTGTCCATCGGTGTCGGCTTTCAGAAAAAACTGACGGGACGCGAAAATATTCTTCTGTCAGGCATGCTGCTTGGATTTTCGGAAGAGCAGGTAAGAGCAAAGATGGATGAGATCATTAAATTCGCCAATCTGGGCAAGTTTATCGATATGCCGGTAAAAACGTATTCCAGCGGTATGCACTCTAAACTGGCTTTTTCCATTACTGCAATTTTGGAATCGGATATTATGCTCATCGACGAAGTGCTGAGTGTTGGAGATGCGAAGTTCAAGAAAAAAAGTTTTAATAAGATGAAAGAGCTGATTTCCAATGAAGACCGCACGGTGCTGATTGTGTCTCACAACTCGCAGACGATACGCCAGCTTTGTACAAGCGTGCTCTGGCTCCATGAGGGAGAGCTTCGTATGATCGGCGAGACAGAAGAGGTTCTGGCTGCTTATGAGGAATTTATGAGCTGAATGAGGGATGAGACTGCGGTGCTGATTCAA
>JAUNPJ010000034.1 GCA_030536755.1 Eubacteriales bacterium
GAAAATCGACATGCCTGTGCGGTGGTATCCCTCCCGGGCGAGTGGCGGTCATGTGAAAAACTCCGGAAGTACGCGACCCAAAAACCTTGCCGTTGGGAAGTGTACCGTTGACCGGGAAAGCGGTGCACATACGACCACCCCAAACAGGAAATTGTAAAAGAAAAAGTATGACTTTGAATGACAGAAAAATGGAGCAGCGCTCCCTTCAGGAGTCTTATGCTTCGATTTGTCGAATCAGATTTACCATTTCAATGGCACCGAGTGCACAGTCATAGCCTTTGTTGCCTGCTTTTGTGCCGGAGCGCTCGATGGCCTGCTCAATGTTTTCGGTTGTCAGTACGCCGAACATCACCGGGATATCACTGGAGAGTGAGACAGAAGCGATGCCCTTGGATACTTCGCTGCATACATAGTCGTAGTGGCTTGTGCTTCCGCGGATGACAGCGCCAAGACAGATGACAGCGTCATATTTTCCGCTTTTTGCCATCTTTGAGGCGATCAACGGGATTTCAAATGCACCCGGAACCCAGGCTACATCAATGTCTTCTTCCTTTACATCGTGGCGCACCAGTCCGTCGATGGCACCGGATAACAGCTTGGAAGTGATGAATTCGTTGAAACGTGCGGCAACGATGCCGACTTTGATCTGTTCAGGGATGAGTTTTCCTTCAAATGTGTTCATAATGAGAGTCTCCTTTTTAGTAGTTTAAGATATGTCCCATGCGGGTCTGTTTTGTTTTCAGATAAAATAAATCGTGAGCAGTCGCACGCATCTGGATTGGAACGCGCTTGGTGATGTCCATACCGAACTCGGATAACTGGTAAACCTTGTCCGGATTGTTGGTGAGCAGGCGAAGTGTCTTTACGCCGAGATCGCGAAGAATCTGTGCACCGATGTAGTATTCACGCTGGTCTCCTTCAAATCCCAGTGCAAGGTTTGCCTCCAGGGTATCCATGCCCTGCTCCTGCAATTCGTAGGCGCGAAGCTTGTTGATGAGTCCGATGCCGCGTCCTTCCTGGCGCATATAGAGCAGAATTCCGCGTCCTTCCTTTTCAATCTGGGTCATGGCAGCGGCAAACTGCTGGCCGCAGTCACAGCGGAGAGAACCAAAGGTATCACCGGTGAGGCATTCGGAATGTACACGGCAGAGAACGTTTTCACCGTCGCCGATCTCGCCTTTTACGAGTGCGATGTGATGTTCGCCGTTTAGCTGGTTGACATAACCGTAAGCCCGAAATTCCCCATATTTGGTCGGCATTTTTGTTACAGTTACACGCTCTACCAGCTTTTCGTGCTGCTTGCGGTAGTTCTGCAGATCCTTAATGGTGATAAATTTGATACCCCATTTCTGTGCGAGTTCAATTAATTCCGGGGTGCGCATCATGGTGCCGTCCTCGCGCATGATCTCACAGCACAGTCCGCATTCTTTTAAGCCTGCCAGGCGCATCAGATCTACGGTTGCTTCGGTGTGGCCTTCACGCTCCAGCACGCCGTTTTTGCGGGCGAGGAGCGGGAACATATGGCCCGGGCGGCGGAAATCTTCCGGTTTTGCATCTTCCTCCACACATTTCATCGCGGTGATGGAACGCTCTGCGGCAGAGATTCCTGTCGTGGTGCTGACGTGGTCGATGGAAACCGTAAAGGCTGTTTCATGATTGTCTGTGTTTTGTGTGACCATCTGAGGAAATTGCAGCTTCTGCACATACGCTTTTGACATCGGCATGCAGATGAGTCCCTTTCCGTGGGTGGCCATAAAGTTGATGTTTTCGGTTGTGGCAAATTCTGCGGCACAGATGAAGTCGCCTTCGTTTTCACGTTCTGGATCATCTGTGGCAAGAATAATTTTGCCGTTTCTCAAATCTTCTAAGGCTTCTTCGATGGTGTTAAATTGAAACATATGGAAATCCTCCTAAAATCCGTATTTTAATAAAAAATCTCGTGTCAGCCCGCTGCCCTGTGCAGGTGTGTCGGCAGGCTGGAGCAGTTTTTCTACATATTTTCCGATGATATCGGTCTCAAGATTGACCAGATCCCCCGTTTTGCGTTTGCCGAGGATGGTTACCCGGGCAGTATGAGGAATGATGGAAACAGAGAAGGATGTTTTGTCTGTTTTGGCTACGGTCAGGCTGATGCCGTCGATGGTAATCGAACCCTTTTCCACGACATAGCGCAGGACGGAAGGGGAAGCTGCAATGGTATACCAGACTGCGTTGTCATCCTTTTGAATGTTTGTAATGGTCCCCGTGCCGTCCACATGACCGGCTACGATGTGTCCGCCAAATCGTCCGTTTGCAGGCATTGCACGTTCCAGATTGACGGAACTGCCTGGTTTTAATGTAGATAAAGCGGTGCGGTTGAGGGTTTCGTGCATGACATCAGCAGAAAAACTACGGGAGTCGAATCCTACAACAGTCAGACAGACACCATTGACGGCGATGCTGTCACCGAGTTTTACGTCCTCCAGAACTTTTGCAGTCTGAATCTGCAAAACTGCGGAGTGTGTGCCTTTCTGGATTCCTTTGAGCGTTCCCATTTCTTCAACAATTCCGGTAAACATGAGGAGTCACCTCGCTTTCTATCAAAAAATCGTCACCAAGCTGCGTGATTTTGCTGTTTGAGAGCAAAACTGCCTCGGCCGGGGATGCAAAGCCCTGTCCGCTGACCGGGGTTTTGGCTGTCGCTCCGCCAAATAGCTTGGGGGCGATATATGCCTGGACTTTTTTTACAATGCCGCTCTCCAGAGCTGCCCAGTTCAGGGTGGCGCCTCCTTCCAAAAGTATGGAATCGATCTCATACTTTCTGCCCAACACATCCATCAAATCAGAAAGATCGATGTGACCGTCTTTTGATTTCGAAACGGTCAATACACGACAATCCTTGTCTTCATAGACTTTTTTGCGTCCGTCATCCGCGCACAGTGTGGCAAGAATGGTCGGAACCTTTGACGCTGTCTGTACGATCTGGGAAGTAATCGGCGTGCGCAGGTGGCTGTCGCAGATGATCCGAATGGGATTTTTGCCATGTTCGATTCGGCATGTCAGAAGGGGATCGTCTGTCAGCACGGTGTTGACACCTACCATGATCGCCGTGTATTTGTGGCGCTGCCAATGGACATGTTGGCGTGCCTGCTCTCCGGTTATCCACTTGGATGCTCCAGTGTAGGCAGCAATTTTCCCATCCATCGTCATGGCATATTTCATGACTACAAAAGGGTGTTTTGTCTGTATGTAATGAAAAAATACCTCGTTGAGCTGTCGGCATTCATCTTCCAGAACGTGTTCGACTACTTCGATTCCGTGTCGGCGCAGAATCTCGATTCCTTTCCCTGCAACAGCCGGGTTTGGATCACTGGAACCAACGACGACCCGTGTGATGCCTGATTCCAGAATGGCATCTGTGCAGGGAGGTTGTTTTCCGTAATGGCAGCATGGTTCCAGGGTGACATAAATGGTAGCACCCGCAGGTGATTCTGTGCAGGAAGCCAGTGCGTTTCGCTCTGCGTGAAGATCGCCGTAGCGTTCATGATAGCCCTGCCCGATGATATGGCCGTTTTTTACAATGATGGCTCCTACCATGGGGTTGGGGGCGGTATAACCGCACCCTTTTTGGGCAAGCTCCAGAGCTGTTTTCATATAGGTCAAATCATTCATTTGATTAAGCCTCCAAAGTTTTATCGGTAAAATGAAAAATACCCCGAACGAAAAGGTTCAGGGTATTTTGATTATGGAGATATTCATGCAAAAATAAAAATCTGGAACAATCAATATTCCAGAGCATTGCCGCTACAATAAAAAAGTAGTTTTCTCTTCTTTCATCCAGACTGTACTGTCGGCTTCGGAGTTTCACCGAATCATGCCTTGCGGCTCGTGGGCTATTACCACCGGTGGGGAATTGCACCCCGCCCTGAAGATTTCGTCTTTAATTGACTAAAGTATACAAAGAATTTGTTTGATTGTCAAGAGAAATCATCATTTTTTACAATTTTTTTCGTAGATAAAGTTACTGTTCACACGGCACTATCCCGCGAGGTGTTTTGGCATGAATATGCCAAAATCCCGAGACATACAAGCCAAAATTCCATTGCCGAAGGCAATCTGGAATGAATTTTGGCTAAGTTACTGTGAACGGAGTGAATAGTAACTAGATAAAAATAAAAAAACGTGCTATGATAAGAAATTAGTAATAAGGAAGGAGGAGATTATTTTGGAAAAGGAAAGAATGAACACGTTTCGCATGGTGATGTTGGCAACGATGGTAGCCATTGGTGTTGTAATCTCGCCGATTCTGCGAATTGAGGGAATGTGTCCTACGGCTCATCTGATTAATATTGTGTGCTCGGTTCTGATGGGACCGTGGTATTCTCTGCTTTGTGCAACGATGATCGGAATTATTCGTATGATGTTTATGGGAATTCCGCCACTGGCGCTTACAGGTGCTGTGTTTGGCGCATTTTTATCCGGCGTGCTTTATCAGGCATCCAAGGGTCGTATTATCTGCGCCGTGATCGGAGAGGTCATCGGCACGGGGATTATCGGCTCGCTGGTTTCCTATCCTGTTATGGCATTTTTGATGGGAAGAGAAGGATTGACTGCATTTTTCTATACTCCGATGTTTATCGGAGCGACACTGATGGGCGGAACCGTTGCCTATATTTTCCTGAAAGCGTTAAGCAGAGCAGGATTATTGGTGAAGTTCCAACAGAGTCTGGGAGCAAAAGTTTATGATAAAGGATATGTTAGAACTGCGAAAGAAAATTAAGACAGAGCAGCCGCTGATTCACTGCATTACGAATCCCATTTCCATTCATGCATGTGCCAATGTGGTGCTCGCCCTTGGTGCAAGGCCGATTATGGCAGAGCATCCGGCAGAGGTGGCGCAGATTACAGCCACAGCGGGTGCCTTGATGCTGAACCTTGGAAATATTACAGATGTTCGTATGAAATCCATGGAAATCTCCCTGAGAACAGCGAAGGAAAACGAGATACCGGTGCTTCTTGACCTGGTAGGAACGGCCTGCAGTGATTTGCGCTTTCATTACGCAAAACATTTGATGGAGATTGGCGGTATTGCTGTGCTGAAAGGAAATATGTCAGAACTTCTTGCGATGGCAGGTTGTCCTTCCCACAGTATCGGTGTGGATGCGGGCGAGAAAGATGCCGTGACAAATCAGAACCAGAAGGAAATGGCAGCTATTTTAGGGCAGCTGGCCAAAGAAACTGGATCTGTGATTCTGGCAAGCGGGAAAAAAGATATGGTTGTCAGTGAATCGTCAGCATATGTTTTATCAAATGGTGATCCCATGCTGTCATGTATTACGGGAACCGGCTGTATGCAGGGCGCTGCCTGCGCCACGTATCTTGCGTGTGAAGACCCGCTTCTGGCAGGGCTTCTGGCAGCGGCGACTATGGGAATCGCGGGAGAGCTTGCGGCGGAAAAATGTCACGGACCGGGCAGCTTTCAGGCAGAATTTTTGGATCAGCTTTATGGTATGAGTGATCTTGAATTGCAAAACAGAATACAGATGGAACAGATTTAAAAACAGGTCTGCTGTACCAGAGGTGGTGCAGCAGGCCTGTTTTGGCGTCAGGTATCTGGCGAAATATCAGATGACTATTCTTTAGCAGCAGGAATAAACAATCTTTCCGTCACAGATGGTATAATGAATTTTTCCGTATAAAGACATTCCCTTGAATGGACTGTTGGAAGATTTGGACGCAAAGGAATCTACGGTCCACTCTTCATCTGGGTTAAAAATTACAAAATCTGCAGGTGCACCGGTTTCGATGGAACCGCCCGGAAGGTGATACAGAGCAGCAGGGTTGGAGGTCATTTTCTCCAGAAGCTGTATAAGGGTCAAGTGTCCCGGTTTTACAAGGGAAGTGATTCCCAGTCCCAGAGCAGTCTCCAGTCCTGTGATGCCGCTTGGCGCCTCTGTCAGCGGTCTTGACTTTTCTTCCTGACTGTGCGGCGCATGGTCTGTGGCAATCAGATCAATGGTGCCATCTTTGAGTCCCCGGATGATAGCCTGGCGATCCTTTTCGGTGCGAAGAGGCGGATTCATTTTTGCAAGAGTTCCATATTGCAGAATCGCATCCTCCGTCAGTGTGAAATGATGCGGTGTTGCCTCGGCGTGAATGTTGGCTCCCAGTTCTTTGGCATTGCGCACAAGTGCTACGGAATTGCCGGAGCTGATGTGCTGAATGACAGTGTTTGCTTTTGTGTGAAGTGCAAGCATGCAGTCTCTTGCGACGAGAACATCCTCGGCAATGGACGGGGAAGCGGAAATTCCCAGTGCTTCGGATATGATTCCTTCGTTGATTCCGTTGTTTGTAATAAAGGATTTGTCTTCTTCATGAAGACTGATGGGGAGATCAAGTGCAGCTGCACGTTCCATTGCCTCGTGGCAGAGCACTGCGCTCATCAGAGGAATTCCATCGTCTGTGAAACCACAGGCACCGGCCTGAGCCAGAGCCTCCATATCGTTTAAGTTCTGACCTTTTAAGCCCTCAGAAACGGCGGCGGCCTGATAAATATGGATATCTTCCTCTTTTGCACGTGTTAAGATATCTGTCAAAGTCTCCACGGAATCTACAGCAGGAGAAGTGTTTGCCATGCAAATGACAGAAGTAAAACCTCCTTTTGCGGCAGCCAGAGAACCTGTGTGAAGCGTTTCTTTGTAGGTAAATCCCGGATCGCGAAAATGTACATGGGTATCAATCAGTCCCGGAGCAATGGTAAGACCGGTGATGTCCAGAATTTCTTCCTGCTCCCCGGAAAGGTTGGTGCCGATTTCTTCAATGATGCCGTTGCTGATGCGAATATCGGCAGGCTCGGATGTGTTTGTGCGGGGGTTGATGAGAAAACCATTTTTTAAAATCATAGTTTCACACTCCTTATTTCGTCTCATTTGATTTATCATAAGTATAGAAGAAGGGCAAAGCGGATGTCAAGTTGGAATATTGTTTGTAAAGAATATAACAATCCTTCCTTTTATAGTAGAAAAACAGGAGATTAAGTGGTAAAATAAAGAAAATTGCAGTTGTCCGGTGAGGAAGCTGAGCAGCTGCAAAAAATTTATTTAGGAGGAATCCAGGTGTTATTTATTGAATATCCAAAATGTACAACCTGTAAGAAAGCAAAAAAGTGGTTGGATGAGCAGGGCATTGAGTATATAGACCGCCATATCAAAGAGGAAAACCCAACAGCGGAAGAATTGAAAAAGTGGCATGAGATCAGTGGATTTCCGTTAAAAAGATTTTTTAATACAAGCGGGATGCTTTATCGGGAGCTGGGACTGAAGGACAAGCTTCCCGGCATGAGTGAGCAAGAGCAGTATGCGCTTCTGGCATCCGATGGTATGTTGGTAAAAAGGCCGCTTTTGATTGGAGAGGATTTTGTACTGACTGGATTTAAAGAGGAACAATGGAAAGAGGCTGTTGGAACTGAAAAAGAGTAGAGAAAGGAATTTAAGGAGAGTAAGATGAATTTACAGGAATGTTATCAGGCATTTGGGGGAGATTATGAAGACACGATGAAGCGGATGGGAATGGAACGCCTGCTTCAGAAATTTATGCTGAAATTTCTGGATGATAAGAGTTTTGAAGAATTGTGCAGCAGCATGGAACAGAAAAAATACGAAGAGGCATTTCGTGCTGCCCATACATTAAAAGGACTCTGTTTGAACCTTGGCTTTAAGCCTCTGGCAGAGTCCAGCAGCAATCTGACAGAGGCACTTCGTCCTCAGCAGTTTGAAGAAAGCGACATGGTGGAAATCATGAAAATGCTGGAACAGGTAAAACGTGATTATGAAATGACAGTTTCTGTAATCATGGAATTTAAGGAAGGTCTGGCATAAGCAGAAAAAGACAGTAAAAAATATCCGGCACGGAGTTTCGTCCTGAGACGAAACACGTGCCGGATTTGTTTATCCATTATTTATCATGAATTTCGCTGTGCAGTTCCTGCAGAGACTTGATAGATTCATTTCCATGAGCTTTGATATATGCAATACCTTTGGCAGTTGCCTTGGAGGCTGCAATGGTCGTCATGTACGGAATCTTTGCTTTGATGGCTGCCTTGCGCAGATAGCTGTCATCGTGGATGCTGTCTTTTCCAACCGGAGAGTTTACGATGAGGTCAATCTTGCCGTTGGTGATCATATCCAGGATGTTTGGACGACCTTCGTACAGCTTTTTCACTTTTTCGGCAGGAATGCCTGCTTCTGTGATCAGGTCATACGTGGTTCCTGTGGCAACGATGTGGAAACCGTTGTCTGCAAAAATCTGAGCAACTTCCACTACCTCAGCCTTGTCCTTACGGTTTACAGAAATCAGTACGGTACCTTCCAGAGGGAGTTTTAACTGTGCTGCCTCCTGCGCTTTGTAGAATGCCTCGCCGTAGGAGTGGGACAGACCGAGAACCTCGCCGGTAGAACGCATTTCCGGTCCGAGAATCGGGTCAACCTCCTGGAACATGTTGAACGGGAAGACTGCCTCTTTTACTCCGTAGTTCGGAATCACCTGCTCTTTCAGCCCCGGAACCGGTGACGGGCGTCCCGTCAGCTCGGAGGTGATGATATCGGTAGCCAGCGGTACCATGCGGATGTTGCAGACTTTGGATACCAGAGGAACAGTACGGGATGCTCTCGGGTTCGCCTCCAGAACATAGACTTTTCCGTTTTCGATGGCGTACTGCATATTCATCAGACCCTGTACATGCATTTCCTCTGCGATTTTTCTTGTATATTCCTTGATGGTCTGTACATTTTCCTCAGAAATATGTGCGGAAGGAATGATGCATGCGGAGTCACCGGAATGTACACCGGCAAGCTCGATGTGTTCCATGACGGCCGGAACGAATGCGTGGGTTCCGTCACTGATTGCATCTGCCTCGCACTCCAACGCATGATTCAGGAAACGGTCGATCAAAATCGGACGATCCGGTGTTACGCCTACGGCAGCGTTCATATATCCGGTCATGCTTTCCTCGTCGTAAACAACTTCCATACCACGTCCGCCAAGTACATAGGAAGGGCGAACCATAACCGGGTAGCCGATTTTTTCAGCAATGGCAATGGCTTCTTCGACGGTCGTAGCCATTCCGGATTCCGGCATTGGAATTTCCAGTTTTTCCATCATAGCGCGGAACAGGTCGCGGTCCTCCGCCAGATCAATGACAGATGGAGAAGTTCCAAGAATCTTGACACCGTTTTTCTCCAGCTCTGCCGCAAGATTCAGCGGTGTCTGTCCTCCGAACTGTGCGATGACGCCCAGAGGCTTCTCTTTGTTGTAGATGCTTAAGACATCTTCCAGAGTCAGAGGCTCGAAATACAGTTTGTCGGAAGTATCGTAGTCGGTGGATACCGTTTCCGGGTTACAGTTTACAATAATCGTCTCAAATCCAAGCTTTTTCAGGGCCAGAGAAGCGTGTACGCAGCAGTAGTCAAATTCGATACCCTGTCCGATTCGGTTTGGACCGCCGCCGAGGATCATAATCTTCGGTTTGTCTGTGGATACCGGGTTTTTGTCCGGTGCGTTGTAGGTGGAGTAATAGTAAGCGCTGTCCTGTGTGCCGCTTACGTGGACACCTTCCCAGGCTTCCTCCACACCGAGAGAGATACGGTGATTGCGGATATCTTCTTCCGGAATCTCCAGAATCTGGCTCAGGTATTTATCGGAGAAACCGTCTTTTTTCGCTGCGATGAGCATTTCGTCAGACGGCATGCTTCCTTTGTGTTTGAGAAGCGCCTCTTCCTCCTCAACCAGTTCTTTCATCTGTTCAATAAAGTAAGTTTTTACTTTGGTAAGCTCGAAGATTTCTTCTACCGTAGCGCCCTTTCTCAGTGCTTCGTACATGATAAAGTGACGCTCGCTGGAAGGTGTGATCAGCATCTGGAGAAGCTGTTCTTTTGTTTTGGAGTCAAAATCTTTGGCATGGCCAAGACCGTAACGTCCTGTCTCCAGACTGCGGATAGCTTTCTGGAACGCTTCTTTGTAAGTTTTTCCGATGCTCATCACTTCGCCTACGGCGCGCATCTGTGTGCCGAGCTTGTCTTCTACGCCTTTGAATTTTTCAAATGCCCAGCGTGCAAATTTGATTACGACATAGTCTCCGTCTGGCACGTATTTATCCAGCGTACCGTATTTTCCGCATGGAATATCCTTTAAGGTCAGCCCGGTTGCCAGCATCGCAGATACCAGTGCAATCGGGAATCCGGTCGCCTTGGAAGCAAGGGCGGAAGAGCGTGAGGTACGCGGGTTGATTTCAATAACAATGACGCGGTCTGTTACAGGGTCATGCGCAAACTGTACGTTTGTACCTCCGATGACCTGTACGGACTCTACGATCTTGTAAGCCTGTTCCTGAAGACGTTTCTGGCATTCTTCGGAAATGGTCAGCATTGGTGCGGAACAGAAAGAATCTCCTGTGTGGACACCAAGAGGGTCAATATTTTCAATAAAGCAAACGGTAATCATGTTGTTGTCTGCGTCGCGGACAACCTCAAGCTCAAGTTCTTCCCAGCCGAGAATCGATTCTTCTACGAGAACCTGACCTACCAGGCTGGCCTGCAGACCTCTTGCACAGACGGTTTTCAGTTCTTCGCGGTTGTAGACAAGTCCGCCCCCGGCTCCTCCCATGGTGTAGGCCGGACGAAGAACGACTGGATAACCCAGTTCGTCTGCAATTCTGAGTCCATCTTCTACACTGTATGCAACTTCGCTGCGTGCCATTTCAATTCCCAGGGCATTCATCGTCTTTTTAAATTCAATACGGTCTTCTCCGCGTTCGATGGCATCTACCTGAACACCGATTACCTTTACGTTATATTTGTCAAGAATGCCGGCTTTGTTCAGTTCTGCACAGAGATTCAGTCCCGACTGACCGCCAAGATTTGGCAGAAGTGCGTCAGGACGTTCTTTGGCAATGATCTGCTCCAGTCGTTCTACATTGAGCGGTTCAATGTAAGTGACATCAGCGGTTTCCGGGTCGGTCATAATTGTGGCCGGATTGGAATTGACCAGAACGATCTCGTAGCCCAGTTTGCGAAGTGCCTTGCAGGCCTGGGTACCGGAATAGTCAAATTCGCAGGCCTGACCGATGACAATCGGACCGGAACCTATGATGAGTACTTTGTGAATATCCGTTCTTTGTGGCATTGTAAAATCCTCCTTATCATTCGATTTACCCACATAAATCTTGGAACTGCTAAATAGTTCTCTTTAATATAGTAATGGAAAACGGTAGAAATCACAAGTGTTTTAAGCTTTTCGTACGTGCCAAAATCAAATCTCTACGTTCTACGAAGGATTTTATATAGTATATTTGCAGGAGATATTTTATGATTCGGGTGTCAAAACACCCACTTTATAGTGACTCATTCACTTGCGTCTGTTCCTTTAAAACACGGACGAGCAACTGATATTCAGAGCTTTCATCGCAGGCTCCTTTGCATACTGCAAGAAGTTTATCGTGGGAAAGGCAATGCTGTACACAGTTGGGCGGATGAGAAGAGAAAATGTGATAGATGTACTGAAGCAGGAGAATTTCTGAAAAGAAAAGGGGATGTTGCCGCGGAGCCAAATATCATGGCATTCTCTGAACGCATTGCGCCCTGCAAACTTGATGCCCCGCCGATTTGCTGCAGGGTATTTGATTTTGGGCACAAGTTGCAGAAAAGCATGCCATAGTGTTATTTTGACGCTATATACAGATTCCGCGCCAGTGTCTCAATGATATAGATGACAGGGAGCTGAGTCGTTATATTCACGTTATTTATGATTAATTCCGGTACATGGTATGTGATATTGCAGTCGGCCATTTTAGCGAGGGTGGAGTTTGAGGTATTTGTAATGGCGATTAATTTGCACCCCCGTTCTTTGAGCTGGTGAGCGATATCTATCGTCTGCATAGTGGTGCCGGATTCCGAGAGCGCGATAGCAACTGTCTTTTCAGACAGATTTTGCAGAACCGGCTGCCAGGGATCCTCGACATAAAGACTGAAGCGTCCTATGTTGGAAAAGAACCTGGCTCCATATTTCCCCAATGTTCCAGAGGAACCAATGCCTACAAATATAATTTGTCTGGAGGTATTTAAGATGCCTGACGCTTCAGCAATGGTCTTCCGGAAATCATCGGATTCCGTGCGGTAAATAAAATTTTTCAACACAACATCATCGGCATCCTTGAGCATGATGTTTTCTTGCTGCAAAGACTCCTTGTAGCGCAGCTTAAAGTGGGTGTATCCTTCGAATCCCATTTTTTTGCAGAAGCGCAAAACGGTGCTGGTAGAAACATGGGCAGCCTCCGCCAGGTCCTTGATGGTCATGTACGAGATATTCTCTTTATTCTTCAGAATGCAGTTATAGATGGATAATTCTAATTCGTTGAAATCTGCCAGTACTTCATTTGTGAACATGTATTCGCCCCTCTTTCCTGTAAAAAACAATTCAGAATGGTTTTACCTAGATTATACAGATTTCCTGAAACCTTGTAAAGTATTGTGGGACGCAATTTTGGCTTCGCGGGAGGTGCTGTCTGAATTGTTACTATCTTTCATGTGGTCTTTAAGGGCATAGTCTGGTATACTGTACAAAAAGGAATAGGTAGGTGGAGAGGCATGGAATTATTTCAGCAGGAACAATTGCGTAGCCTGAATGAAGGCGAGTTTGCCGTTTACAATTATGTGTCCGGGCATATATATGAAGTGGTAAAGATGAATATAAGGGAACTGTCTGCGGCAACAGGGGTATCTACCACTACGATTCTGCGTTTTTGCAGCAAAACAGGCTGTGACGGATATAAAGACTTCAAATACAGGCTCAGCAAGGCTCTGGAAAAACAAAAAGAGCCAAAGTTGTATTTTCCGTCTATACTGCCTGCGATACAGTATTTGGAACATATGAGGGATAATCATGAATTTGAGACGCAGGCGGATGTATGCACTGATTTGTGCATGCAGGCCAGGCAGGTATTATTCGTAGGAATCGGAACCAGCGGAAAACTGGGCGAATACGGTGCCCGTCTTCTGTCGGGAGTGGGGATAATGGCTTTTGCCGTCACGGATCCCTATTACTCCCTGGAAATGAACAGAGCGAATATGAAGGATACCGTGGTCATTGTCCTATCGGTTTCAGGAGAGACCCCCCAGGTAATTTCCCTGGTGGATGAATTTAGGAAAAGGCAGGCAAAAGTGATCAGTATCACAAATACGAACCAGTGTACCATTGCGAAAATGTCGGAAATAAACTTTCCATACTACATGCCCGTCGCCTATGTCTGCCAGGAAAACAGGTCTGTCAATTTGACGACACAAATTCCTGTATTGCATTTACTGGAAACACTAATGTATAAAATATATCTGATAAAGCAGACAGATTGCGGTTCAAAACAGGATATTCGGACAAAGAAGCGGTAAGTAAGGCTGCTTCTTTGTTTTTTTTATGTAACAAATATCAAACGTAAGGCATTATTGTCAAAACGCTTCAAAATGCTTGAAATTTTGTGGGATACATAGTTTAATATTACTATCGAACGTAAGCGCGCTTTCTCGACAGAATAAATTAATATCTAAAGTTGGAGAAATAATTTATGGATAAAAGAAAAATTGCACAAAATTTTTTATGGGGTGGAGCAGTGGCGGCACATCAGTTGGAAGGAGGATATGATAAAGGCGGGAAAGGGATTTCCATTGCGGATGTTATGACCGCAGGAGCCAATGGGGTTGACAGAAAAATAACGGACGGAATTCTGCCGGGTTATAACTATCCAAACCACGAAGCAATTGATTTCTATTCCAGATACAAGGAGGATATCCGCCTGTTTGCAGAAATGGGATTCAGATGTTTCCGAACCTCAATTGCATGGACCAGAATCTTTCCGAATGGAGATGAGACAGAACCGAATGAAGAGGGGCTGCAGTTTTATGATGACCTGTTTGATGAAATGAGAAAATATAAGATCGAGCCGGTCATCACCCTAAGCCATTTTGAAATGCCCTATCATTTGGTAGAAGCTTATGGCGGCTGGAGAAACAGGAAGCTGATTGATTTCTTTGTGCGTTATGCGGAAGTCGTGATGAGGCGCTACAAAGATAAAGTGACATATTGGATGACCTTTAACGAAGTCAATAATCAGGGAAGTACATTCGTTCCCTGGACGGGGTGGACAAATTCCGGAATCTTGTATAAAGAGGGGGAGGATGTCCAGAAGGTACTTCAGCAGGCCGTCCATTATGAAATGGTTGCAAGCGCCAGAACGGTAAAACTGGGACATGAAATCAATCCAGATTTTAAAATCGGCTGCATGTTGGCAATGGTTCCCTTATATCCCAGAACCTGTTCTCCGGAAGACCAACTGGCGGCACAGGTGGCTATGGAACACAGATTGTTCTATTATGGAGACATACATGTGTTCGGAAAATATCCAGCATATATGAATGCATTTCGGGAAGTGAACGGGATTGAACTGGATATTACGAAGGAGGACATTGACTGTCTGAAAAAAGGATGCGTGGACTATATCGGGCTCAGCTACTACATGAGCAATACGATCAGTAGCGTGGAAGTAGAGAACAGCGTGAAAATCGCGGACGGATTTTATACAGCAAGGAATCCGTATGTCAGGGCAAGTGACTGGGGATGGCAGATTGACCCAAAAGGATTACGGTATTCTCTGAATCTTCTGCACCAAAGATACCATATCCCGCTTTTTATCGTGGAAAACGGATTTGGCGCTTACGATAAGGTGGAAGAGGATGGAAGCATCCATGACCCCTATCGTATAGAGTACCTGCGGCTGCACATTCAGGAAATGAAAAAAGCGATTGAGGAAGACGGTGTTCCAGTCATGGGATACACTCCTTGGGGATGTATCGATCTGGTCAGCGCGGGAACAGGCGAAATGGAAAAGCGCTACGGCTTTATCTATGTGGATAAGAACAACAAAGGCGAAGGTACTTTGGATAGAAAAAGAAAAGATTCCTTTTACTGGTATAAAGAAGTAATCGAGAGCAACGGCGAAACGCTTTGAAATGTATTTAAAATTGAAAATAAAATCTCAGGAGGAATAAAAAATGATTATTCGTTTATTTTGTGCGGCAGGTATGTCAACGAGTTTATTGGTTTCCAAAATGCAGGAGGCGGCAAAGGAAAAGGGAAAGGACGCAGATATTGCGGCATATCCGATTACGGAACTGGAGCGTATGGTAGACCAGATCGATGTGGCACTGTTGGGGCCTCAGGTAGGCTTTCAGCTGGGAAAAGCAAAAGCCATCTGCGAGCCGAAAGGTGTTCCGGTTGATGTAATCCCCATGGCCGATTATGGAATGTGCAATGGGATGAATGTGCTGAAGTTTGCATATAAGCTGGCAAAAAATAAGTAAGGATCTATTTTGGGAGGACGAGTGAAAATGAATAAGTTCATAAATGAAAAAATAATCCCGAAAGTGATGGCGTTTATCAATACCAAAGGGATAATGGCTTTGAAAGATGGCATGGTCTATTCGATGCCGTTGCTGATTATCGGTTCAATTTTTCTGATTCTGGCAAATTTTCCGGTGCAGGCGGTTGCGAATGTGCTGTCTGCCAGCGGAATTACGGGTCTGCTGAACCAGGCCTATGGCGCGACGTTCAATATAAGCGCCATGATTGCGGTTATGGGCATCGCTTACAATTATGCAAAACTGGAAAATCAGGAACCCATGAGCGGCGGTATCATCGCTTTGGCAGTCTTTTTGATTTTTCAACCCTCTACCATTGAAACGGCAGGCGGTGATGTAGTTGGGAACATCATCAACAAAGACTGGACAGCAGGAAAGGGGATGATTGGTGCGATCATCGTTGGACTGCTTGTGGGATTTGCCTATTCATGGTTCTTAAAGAAAAATATCCGTATTAAGTTGCCGGCAGGTGTTCCCGCAGGTGTGGCAAATGCGTTTTCCGCTTTGATTCCCGCCGCCGTAATTGTGAGTGTGGCAACGATTGTCCAGGGGATATTTACACTGGGGCTTCATACCACCGTAATAGAAACAATATATAAAGTCATCCAGACGCCGATGCAGGGAATGACCGATTCTTTGCCGGGCGCAATATTAATGTGTTTTATGTTTCCGTTTTTGTGGCTTTTCGGCGTGCATGGCTCCACGGTCGTGGGCGGAATCATGCAGGGGCTTTTACAGGCGAATAGCTTAGAGAATCAGGCCATTCTTGACGCAGGAAAAGCATTGACCGTTGCCAACGGCGGACATATCGTGACAGTGCAGTTTGTGGATCAGTTTATCAATGTGACAGGTGCGGGGCTTACGATTGGATTGGTTTTCTATATGGTTGTATTTGCGAAATCAAAGCAGTTAAGGACGCTTGGACGGTTGGAAGCAGTACCGGCGCTGTTCAATATCAATGAGCCACTTTTGTTCGGTATTCCGGTTGTAATGAATCCCATGCTTGCGATTCCGTTTATTGCGACCCCGGTTGTGGCCTGCATCATACAGTATTTTGCATTGGCAACAGGTCTTTGCCCGTTATATGGGGCGACTCAGGTTCCGTGGACCTGTCCGCCCATTATATCAGGATTTCTGGTTGGAGGTTGGAGAAGCGCACTGCTTCAGGTCATTATTTTCACGGTTTCGTTTTTTATCTATCTTCCCTTTATCAAAAGAGTGGATAAAGCAAACCTGAAAGCAGAATCAGAGGCAACCCAGGAAGAGGACGATGAAGATTGGTAGGACTATGAAAGACAAAGAGAATGGATAGATGTGAAAGGAGACAAAAATGAGTGAAGAAATGATCACAGCATGTTTTCAGTTGATTACATATGTAGGGACAGCCAGATCATGCTATATCAATGCAATTCAGTGTGCAAAGGAAGGAAAATTTGACGAAGCTGCAGAGTCCTTGAAGATGGGGGACGAGGCATTTGCTCAGGGACACGACGGACATTCCGATCTGCTGGCGAAAGAGGCAAACGGAGAATTGTCAGAGACGGGCATTTTATTGATCCATGCAGAGGATCAATTGATGAGTGCAGAGGGATTCCGGATTATTGCAGAAGAGTTTATCGCCGTATACAAAACACTCTCTGAAGGAAGATAAGAAGAGAAGTAGAATATAAGACTTGGAATTTAGGAGGATAGTCAGATGAAGACATTCGAATACACGATTCAGGATTCGCTGGGAATTCATGCCAGACCGGCAGGTGCGCTGGCGAAAGAGGCAAAGAAATATGAGAGTAAGATTGTGATAGGAAAAGAAGGAAAAACAGCAGAAGCCACAAAATTGATGGCGCTTATGGGACTTGGTGTAAAATGCGGCCAGAAAGTGGAGATTGAGATTTCCGGTTCGGACGAGGAAGCGGCATTCCAGGGGATAAAGGCTTTTTTTGAGGCGAATTTATAGAAATGACAGCTATGACCAGGTGTATTGCCTGGTCATATCCAAATATGGAGGTAATGTTATGAATATATGGCATGATATCAGTGCGGACAGGATATACCCCACGGATTTTGTCTCTGTCATTGAAATAGCAAAAGGGAGCAATAAGAAATATGAATTGGACAAAGAGACGGGGATGCTGCTCTTAGATAGGATTTTATTTACAGCCACGCATTATCCGATGAATTACGGGTTCATCCCAAGAACCTATGGGGATGATAAAGATCCGTTAGATGTACTGGTGCTTTGCTCTGAGGCAATTGAGCCAATGACGCTTGTAAGGAGCTACCCAATCGGGGTAATGAAAATGGAGGACGGCGGCATGGGTGATGAGAAAATTATTGCCATCCCATACGGGGATCCTACATATATGGGGTATACGGATATCAGTGAGCTGCCGAAGCATATTTTTGATGAATTGAAGCACTTTTTTTCCATATATAAGCATCTGGAAGGAAAGGATACTAAAGTAAATGAATTTGGCAGTGCGATTGAGGCGGTGGGTATCATAGAGAAGTGCATGGAAAATTATGAGAGTAAGTTTGGGAAAGGAGCATGAATCATGTTAAGGCTGTCAGGAAAATCAGTATATAAGGGTATCGCCCTCGGGCCGGTGGTGGTATTAAAGCCGCATGACCAGCAGATAAAAAGGGAAACGGTGGAGGATGCCGATGGAGAGATTTTCAGGCTTGGGAGGGCAGGGGCACAGGCTCGAAGCCAGCTTCAGGAGTTATATGATAAGGCAGTGAAAGAGGTGGGAAAGGCAGGGGCGGCAATTTTTGAAGTTCACCAGATGTTGCTGGAAGATGAAGACTATCTGGAAGCAATCCATAATATGATTCGCACGGAACTGGTAAATGCCGAATACGCCGTGGCTGTTACAGGTGACAACTTTGCGGAAATGTTTGGCAATATGGATGACGACTATATGAAAGCAAGGGCTGCAGACATAAAGGATATTTCCAATCGGTTAGTCAGAAATCTGACCGGGGATGAGGAGATAGATTTTGCATCCATGGAACCGGCAATTATCGTAGCCAACGATTTGAGTCCAAGCGAAACGGTACAGATGGATAAGGAAAAAATCCTTGGCTTTGTGACCGTACACGGCTCAACCAATTCGCATACGGCCATTCTTGCACGGATGATGAATATTCCCGCTCTGATAGGTGTTCCTATGGAACTGGATAAGATCCATACAGGAATGACGGCCATTGTAGATGGTTTCAATGGAAAAGCTGTTTTTGAACCTACAGAGGAACTTTGCCGTGAAGCGCAAATGCGTATGCGGGAGGAAGAAGAAAAGCGGCAGTTGCTGAAGAACTTAAAGGGGAAAAAGAATGTAACTCTGGATGGACGGGAAATCAATATTTACGCAAATATCGGGAATGTGGGAGATATTGGGTACGCGCTAGAGAATGATGCGGGCGGCATCGGATTGTTCCGCAGTGAATTTCTGTATATTGGAAAAATAGATTTTCCCACGGAAGAAGAACAGTTCCAGGCATATAAAAAAGTCGTGCAGAATATGGCGGGAAAGAAAGTGATCATCCGCACTCTGGATATAGGTGCGGATAAGCAGGCAGATTATTTTGACCTGGGAAAAGAAGAGAATCCGGCACTTGGCTACCGCGCGATCCGCATCTGCCTGAAGCAGAAAAGTATTTTTAAGACACAGTTGCGGGCTTTGTTTCGCGCCGCAGTGTTTGGTGACATGTCCATTATGTATCCTATGATTATATCTACACAGGAGGTTTTGCAGATATACAGGATTGTGGATGAAGTGGAAGCCGAACTTGCAAAGGAAGGGGTTCCTTATAAGGTTCCGGAGCAGGGAATCATGATTGAAACCCCGGCGGCGGTCATGATCAGTGAGGAACTGGCGCAGATGGTGGATTTCTTCAGCATTGGAACCAACGACCTCACGCAATACACACTGGCAATAGACCGCCAGAACGCAAAGCTGGATGATTTTTATAATCCCCATCACACCGCCATATTGAGGATGATTCAGATTGTAGTCGACAGCGCACACAAATATGGAAAATGGGCAGGCATTTGCGGTGAACTGGGGGCGGATCCGGAGCTGACAGAAAAATTCGTCCGTATGGGCGTGGATGAATTGTCGGTTTCTCCCTCTATGATACTTAAGCTGCGGAAAATTGTCAGAGAGATGTATGTTTCCTCGGATAAAGGGCAGATGGGGAAAGGGCAGACAATAAATAAGGAAACAGAGGAGGATTGACTGTGAAAATAATGAATATTTACCTTCATTCTGTTAAGGATGTCACAGAATTTGTAAATGAAATAAGTAAAGTCGAAGGAGCTGCAACTATCTATGCAGGACGGTATATTATTAATGCCAAATCGATTATGGGTATCTTTAGTTTGGATTTGTCAGAACCTTTGAAGCTGGAGATTGAGAACTGGAAGGAAGAATATGCACCAAGGCTTGAGAAATACCTGGCTGAATAAAATATCGGCTAAGCGTTTACTGCAAATCAGCGAAAAAAATCTTAGACTACAAAAGAGTACCTTATACCCATGAATATACACTATATTGCGTGTTAAATACGCACAATAACACATATAATGCAAGACGAAACAAAAACGCCAGAAAGCAGGTAAAGCTGTCTGGCGTTTTTGTTTCGTCGATTTTTCGTAAATATTGACGACTGGCGTCTGAATATGAACTGTATCTTCTAATGGCAGCTTTAAAAACAGATCTTGTAATGCAAAAAAATCTGCGTTGCAAGGTCTTATTTTTAATAAAATGACAAATATTGTACAATGAGAAATACAAAAATATATATGAATTGACGAAAAATACCAAAAAATACAATTTTTGTTTATGAAAAAATACGCTGTTTTGCCACGCGATATGATATACTTATGGTACATTACGCCAAATTATGGCGAAAAAAAGGAAAAAGGAAAGAAAGGAGAAGGCAATGTATCTGTTATATTTTTTGCTCTGGGTTATTTTTAACGGGAATTTCACGCTGGAAATCTGTCTTTTGGGCATTGTGATTGCAGGGGGGATTTTTGCATTTACATGTAAGTTTATGGATTACAGTGTGGAAAAAGAAAAGCAGAATATCCGAAGGATATTAAAATTTATCCGGTATTGCTGCGTACTGGTCAAAGAAATCGTCAAAGCAAATTTTGCAGTCATGCACATGATTCTCTCAGAAAAAGAAGAAGTGGAGCCGGCTCTCGTGAGTTTCCATTCTGATATGGAGACTGCTGTGGGGAAGGCTATGGTGGCCAATGCGATCACTCTGACCCCGGGAACGATTACCGTATCTTTGGAGGATTCTGAGTATGTGGTGCACTGTCTGGATGATGATCTGGCAGTAGGAATGGCTGATTCCATATTTGTGAAGCTGATTTCGGATATGGAAAAAAGCAAATGATGATAGTAGAAACTATATGGTAGAAAGGAAAAACAGCTATGGAAAATATCTCAACTGCTCTTGAAAAACCTTATCATGTGCTTTTTGCTGCAGCATTGATTTTTCTGGCTATTATGGTTGTACTGTGCCTGGTTCGTGCAATCATCGGACCGAAAGTTGCAGACCGCATTGTTGCCACCAATATGATGGGAACAATGATCATGGTCATGATCGCTATTCTGGCATTGATGCTTGAGGAGGGATATCTCGTGGATATCTGTCTGATCTATGCCATGATCAGTTTTCTGGCAGTGGTCTGTCTGACGAAGGTTTACATGGGGGTATATCAGGAACGGAAAATGAAAAAAAAGGAGAAGGAAAGAAATGATATGGATTGAATGGGGGCGCTTTCTCATCGGAGCAGCATGTCTGCTGTTTGGATTGGGGATTTTTGCGATTGAAATGGCAGGCGTTTTCCGGTTTCGCTATGTGCTCAACCGGATGCATGCGGCTGCTATGGGGGATACACTTGGAATCGGCTTTTCACTTTTGGGGCTGATGATCATGAGTGGATGGAATTTTACGACTTTGAAGCTTTTTCTGGTTATTTTATTTTTGTGGTTTTCTTCACCAGTGTCTTCACATCTGATTGCGCGTCTGGAAGTGACGACCAATGAAGACAAAGAAAAACAGTATCGCGTGATAAAGCTGGATGAACTGGAGAAAGAAAAACAGGAAGCAGTTTTGGAAAAGGAGGATGTGTCGTAGTATGCAGGTGTTTACATATATTTTGTTGGGCTTTCTCGTAATCTGCGCAATTTCTGTAAGCTTTTCCAGAAATCTTCTGAATTCAATTTTAATTTTTATGTCTTACAGCCTTGTGATGTCTGTAATCTGGATTCTTCTGGAATCCCCTGATCTGGCAATTACAGAGGCGGCGGTAGGCGCAGGAGTCACGAGTATTTTATTTTTTATTACACTGAAAAAGATTCATGCCATCATGAAAACGGAAGAGGAGGAAGAACATGAGTAAAAAAGTACCGCAAAAAGATTATGAACGTACTCTTTCTTATCACCTCAAACAATGGCTGGATGGATCAAAGGAACTTCTTCTGGACAATGTGGAAATGAAACCTCAGAAACCATTCGAGGAGGACAGAGAAATTCTCATTGAGAGAAAAAAAGAGGAACAGCAGCGTTTGGAAAAAGTGTATGATTTCGGGCGCAATCGGGAAGTGCGCCTTTTCAGAAAAGCGTATCGGGTATTCAGCGTGCTGTTCTGCCTGTTTCTGGTCACGATGCTTCTGGTTGCGGTGTCAAATTTGCCGAGTTTTGGAAACCCTTCCAATCCGGTAAATAATGAGGTATCAGAGCGCTACATTGAAAACGGTCTGCAGGAGACGGGGGCTGTAAACATTGTAACGGGAATGATTCTGGATTACAGAGCGTTTGATACTCTGGGGGAATCGCATGTGCTTTTTATCGCAACGTGTACCGTTTTGATTCTCCTTCGTATTGACGGTGACAAAAAAGGACGCAGCGGCATGGGCTATGAAAAGGAGGAAGACCGTATTTATGAGCCGAAAAATGATGTCATTCTGCAGACGGCTGCCAGATTTTTGGTGCCGCCGATTTTTATTTTCGGTATTTATGTTGTGCTGTGCGGACATCTGGGGCCGGGCGGCGGCTTTTCGGGCGGAGCGATCATAGGGGCAGGACTCATTCTGTATCTGAATGCCTTCGGCTTTGAGAAGACAGAACGTTTCTTTACCCAGAAAACGTATCAGCGTTCCAGCTTTTGTGCCCTGGCATGTTATGCTCTGGCGAAAAGCTACTCTTTTTTTACCGGTGCCAATCACATCGAAAGCGTGATTCCCAAAGGAACACCGGGAGCGGTTTTGAGCAGCGGTCTGATTCTGATTCTCAATATCTGTGTAGGAATCGTGGTAGCAGGAACGATGTATACGTTTTATGTTATGTTCCGGAAAGGAGACTATTGATATGAATCTTGCAAATCTTTTCAACAATTATGGGGAAGCGGTTGCAATGATCCTTTTTGGAATCGGTTTTTCCAATCTGCTTTTGCAGAAAAATCTGATTAAGAAAATCATCGGTCTGAATATTATGGATACGGCCATGTACCTGTTTCTGGCATTAAAAGGATATGTGGAGGGGCGCAAAGCGCCAATTGTGACAAATGGCGTGCAAACGATGGAGGCGTATATCAATCCGATTCCCAGTGGTCTGGTGCTGACGGGAATTGTTGTTTCTGTATCTGTAACAGCGCTGATGCTTGCGCTGACCATTCGCCTTTACCGGAGATATCATACGCTGAATCTTGATGAGATTTCTACATTGCTGAAGAAGGAGGGATTGTGATGCAGTTTGTACAGAATTTTCCGTTTATCACGATTATCCTGTCGCTGTTTTCCGGACCGCTTTGTGCCATTTTAGATGGGAAAAAAGCAAAACGAATTCATCAGGCAGTGATTTGTATAATCATGGTGATGTCCTGCGCGGTGCTGGCGTTTGTGATGCAGTCCGGGACTTCCTATGTATATATGATGGGGCATTTTCCTGCACCCTGGGGAAATGAAATCCGTGTGGGTGTACTGGAAGCGTTTATGGCTGTCTTTTTCTGTATCATTATGCTTCTGTGCATGATGGGCGGCGTGTATGAAAGAGAGCAGAAGCTTGAAGATACGAAGCAGAATCTTTACTATGTTCTGGTGAATCTGCTTTTATCTTCTCTGCTGGCATTGATCTATACCAATGACCTTTTTAACGCATATGTTTTTGTGGAAATTAACACGATTTCCGCATGTGGTTTGATTATGATCAAACAGAATGGGCGCACGCTTGAGGCTGCGACCAGATATATGATTATGAGTTTGATGGGTTCTGGTCTTTTGCTCCTGGGTATCTGTTTTATCTATGATCTGACAGGGCATCTTTTGATGAGCAATATCAAAGAACAGGTACAGATTCTTCATCAGACAGGCATGTATCATATTCCGCTTCTGGTTGCTCTGGGATTGATGGCGGTGGGACTGGCTATCAAAAGTGCACTGTTTCCGTTCCATTCCTGGCTTCCGGATGCTTACGGATATTCCACCGTGTCTTCTGCGGCAATCTTGTCTTCGCTGGTTTCCAAAGGATACGTTTTTCTGCTGGTAAAAATTTTCTTCCGTGTCATTGGATTTGACATTGTCCGTGACAGTAAAATCATTAACGTTTTATTTGTTTTTGGTATTGCCGGTATGATTATGGGCTCTGTCAGCGCGATACAGGAAAACAATATCAGGAGAATGATTGCCTATTCTTCTGTTGCACAGATCGGATATATTTATATGGGCTTCGGACTTGGAAATACGGCGGGCGTGATTGCGAGCCTTTACCATATTCTGTCCCATGCGGCGACAAAAGCTTTGTTATTTGTGGCGGCTTCCGGAATTACGGATGCTTCTGACAATCACACAGACTTTTTTAAACTGACAGGTGCAGGTTATCGGAATAAACTGGCAGGGATTGCTTTTACGGCAGGTTCTCTGTCTATGATTGGCATTCCCATGTTTTGCGGCTTTATCTCCAAACTTTTGTTTGCGCAGGCCGGTATGGACAATACATACAAAATGTTTCCGACGCTGATTGCATTGGCGATCAGTACGATTTTGAACGCTGTTTATTTCATGAAAACGGTCATTCGTATTTATACTCCGGTTTCCAGGAAAGAAATTCAGAAAAATGGATATCGAAATATTTCCATGAAGGAGCAGCCGGTTAAGTCCGTGGCATTGGTGTTCTTTATCCTTTTGAATCTGATTTTGGGACTTTGTTCCGAACCGATCGTTGCGGCACTGCAAAACGGCCTTGGAATGTTTGCTTAAGATGTTTACATAGGAGGAAAAGAACGTGAATAGTTGGATTTTAGTGCCGGTGTTTCTGCCGGTGATAGCCGGGATTTTTCTGCTGGTGGCTGCATTTCGCAAGCATCCGGAAAATGTGCAGATCAGTCCCGGGGAACGTCATCGCCTTCATCTGATTGCAGGGAGCGTGCTGCTGATATCGGCAGTTCTCGCGGTGGCGGCAGTCTGGACAGGCGAAAAAAGTTTGACCTTGTTTTATCTTATGGAAGAAATTCCTATTTATTTTCATATTGACGGCATAAGCAGGATTTTTGTGACATTTACAAGTATCGTCTGGTTGTGCGCGGGCAGTTACGCTTTTATTTATATTCAGCATGAGGGAAAAGAAACCGGCTTTTTTGGTTTTTATCTTTTAGTATATGGTGTCGTGCTGGCACTGGATTTTTCCGGAAATCTTGTGACCATGTATTTCTTTTATGAACTGATGACGCTGACTTCTGCGCCGATGGTGCTGCATCATGGTTCCAAAGGAGCGATGATCGGAACTTTGAAATACCTGTTTTATTCGCTTTGCGGTGCATATATGGGACTGTTTGGAATATTCTTCCTGTATCGCTATTGTGATACACTCACCTTTACATCGGGTGGAACTTTGAATCTTACTGCAGCCCAGGATCATCGAACCATTCTTCTGATTGCAGTATTTGTGATGCTTGTGGGATTCGGGGCAAAGGCCGGTATGTTTCCGCTGCATTCCTGGCTTCCGGCTGCCCATCCGGTGGCACCGTCCCCCATATCAGCCGTGTTTTCGGGCATTCTTGTAAAAGGCGGTGTTCTTGCGGTAATCCGTACGGTTTACTATATTGTGGGACCGGACTTTATCAGGGGGACATGGGTACAGACGGCTTGGATCGTGCTGACGCTTCTTACGGTTTTTATGGGTTCCATGATGGCCTACCGGGAACAGGTGCTCAAAAGGAGACTGGCCTATTCGACCGTGAGCCAGGTTTCCTATATTTTGTTCGGATTAGCACTGCTGACCCCGACCGGAATGACGGGCGCGCTTTTGCACACCGTCTTTCATGCATTTATCAAAGCGACGCTGTTTCTCAGTGCTGGTGTGTTCATTCTGGAAGAAAACAAATCAAGAGTTGATCAGTTGGCGGGTATTGGAAAATGTATGCCGAAAACGCTGATGTGTTATACCTTTGCATCGCTGGCGCTGATCGGAATTCCACCGGCCAGCGGTTTTATCAGCAAATGGTATCTGGCGCAGGGCGCAATGCAGGCAGAAGTGGGCGTATTTCGATGGCTTGGCCCGGTTGTACTTTTGATCAGTGCGCTTTTGACGGCAGGATATTTGCTGCCTGTCACGATGAGAGGATTTTTCCCGGGTAAGAATGCAGGAGAAGAGCAGCAGGAAACGGTTGTAAATGAGGAGCCGCCGGGATTCATGCTGGTTCCGATGATCATCCTTGCCGCTTTGACCATCATCCTTGGGGTTTTGCCGAATCCGCTGACGAAGTATATCGTTCAGTTGGTTTCCGGATTGATGTAGAAAGGGGGAAGTAAAAATGAATTCTGTGATTATGGTTGTTGTCGTTTTGCTCCCCATTCTCCTGGGAATGCCGATTCCGCTGCTTCCTTTTAAAAATCGAAACCAAATGGCGGTTTATGTGGAGAGTGTGACGCTGGTTACTTCTGTGCTGGTGTGGATGATGCTTTTTGCTCAACCACAGGAGGCGTTTGTTCTGTTTCGTTTTACGGGAAATTTAAGTGTCAGCTTCCGACTCGATGGACTTGGGACTGTGTTTGCCGGAATCGTATCAGCGCTGTGGCCGCTTGCCACGCTGTATTCGTTTGAATATATGAAACATGAAAAGCATGAAACGTATTTCTTTATGTTTTATGTGGTTACGTACGGAGTGACGCTTGGAATTGCACTGGCGGAGGATCTTGTGGCGATGTATTTCTTCTATGAAATGCTCAGTCTGGTGACGCTGCCGCTGATTATGCATACGCTGACGAGAGAGGCGATTTTGGCCAGCCGAACTTACCTTTATTATTCTCTGGGCGGTGCGGCCTTTGCTTTTATCGGAATGGTTGCGATTTTGACATTCGGCACAACTTCCGTGTTTGTGCCGGGCGGTGTGATCGATCTTGCAAAGGTTGGAGATAAACAGAACTTTTTGCTGTTGATCTATGTGTTGTGTTTCTGTGGTTTCAGCGTGAAGGCGGCCATGTTCCCGTTTTCTGCATGGCTGCCGAAAGCCGGTGTGGCACCTACTCCCGTCACCGCACTGCTTCACGCCGTAGCCGTGGTAAAAGCGGGTGCTTTTACGGTCATCCGTGTGACGTACTACAGCTTTGGTACAGAATTTCTGCGGGGAACGTGGGCACAGACGATCGTGCTGGGACTGACGATTTTTACGATTGTATATGGATGCAGCAGAGCATTGAAGGAAACGCATTTGAAGCGGAGACTTGCCTGGTCTACCGTCAGCAATCTTTCTTATATTCTGTTTGGTGCAGCTCTGATGACACCGCTTGGGCTGGTGGGCGGTCTGAGTCATATGATTTTCCATGCAGTGATGAAAATCTGCGCGTTCTTCTGCGCCGGTGCTGTGATTTATAAGACCGGAAGGAACTACATTCATGAATTGAATGGATTCGGGCGCAAAATGCCGAAGGTATTTTTGATTTTCACCATTTCCGGATTGGCACTGATGGGTGTTCCGGGGCTTTGCGGTTTTATCAGCAAATGGAATCTTGCCAAAGCGGCGATCGAAAGTGAGAATCCTCTGGCTTATGTGGGAATTGTGTTCCTTTTGATCTCTGCGATTCTGACGGCAATTTATATGATGACCATTTCCATCCGGGCATTTTTCCCTGGCAAAGAGTTTGACTACAGCACGATTTCCGATGTGGAAGACCCGAATTGGATGATGATTCTCCCTCTGGTGATTTTTGTGATTGCCATGTTTGTGTTTGGGTTATACTCAGAACCGGTAATCGCAATGCTGGAATCCATCGCAGCGGTAATGAATTAGGAGAGGAGTTGAGAAAATGAATATCATGTTAGTAAGTCTTGTATTTTATCCATTTTTCGGTGGAATTCTTTCCTATTTCGTTGGAAAATACCGGGAAGATTATCGTGATGCGCTGGCGGAATTTGTGGCGGTCAGTGAGTTTGTCTTAGCGGTGATTGTGGCAGTGATCGGTTTTAGAGGTCTCGGTGCAGCAGGTGGGGAAAGCATTGCACAGGTATCGATCCCGGAGATCTGTGGATTCGGTCTGAATTTTACTCTGGATGGATTTCGGGTGATTTACAGTCTGGTGGCGGCGTTGATGTGGATGATGACGACGCTTCTTTCCAGGGAGTATTTTCAGCATCACGGGAATCGAAACCGGTTTTATCTGTTTTTGCTTTTGACGCTTGGAGCAACGATGGGAGTATTTTTGTCGGCGGATTTGTATACCACCTTTATTTTCTTTGAAGTGATGTCTTTTACTTCGTATGTCTGGGTGGCGCAGGAAGAAAATGAGGCATCGCTGCGGGCGGCAGCTACGTATCTGGCAGTTGCGGTTATCGGCGGACTGGTCATGCTGATGGGACTGTTTTTGTTGTATCGGGAGCTTGGAACGATGACAATCTCCGAACTTTTGCCGGCATCCCGCGCGTGTGAGGAAAAAGAAATTCTCTATACGGCAGGTGTCTGCATGCTGGTGGGATTCGGGGCAAAGGCAGGCGCGTTTCCGCTTCACATCTGGCTGCCGAAAGCACATCCCGTGGCACCGGCACCGGCGTCCGCTCTGCTGTCTGGTATTCTTACAAAAACTGGTGTGTTTGGAATTCTTGTTATCAGCAGCAATCTGTTTCTTCATGATGCGGTCTGGGGCAGGCTGATTCTTGGGATCGGGGTGCTGACGATGTTTGGCGGTGCTTTGCTGGCAGTATTTTCTATCGATTTAAAGCGGACGCTGGCGTGTTCGTCCATGTCCCAGATTGGATTTATTCTTGTCGGTGTGGGAATGCAGGGACTGCTCGGTGAAGAGAATGCTCTGGCAGTACACGGAACACTCCTTCACATGGTCAACCATTCTATGATTAAGCTTGTTCTGTTTATGGCCGCAGGCGTCATCTTTATGAATACACACGCTCTGAATCTCAATGACATTCGGGGATTTGGAAGAAAGAAACCGCTGCTGAAAGTAATCTTTCTGGTGGGGGCGCTGGCAATCGGAGGCATCCCCTTCTTTGGCGGCTATATCAGTAAGACGCTCATTCATGAAAGTATTGTAGAATACGCGGGTGGTTGGGTAATGCATGCAGTGGAATATATCTTCCTGTTCAGTGGCGGTCTTACGATAGGATATATGACGAAACTCTATGTTGCTATTTTTGTGGAAAGCAACGAGAGTACACAGGTGCAGAGTAAGTTCGACCATATGAAATCATACATGAATACTCGAAGCGGTATGGCACTTGGAATCAGTGCGGCTTTGCTGTTGATCTGGGGGCTGTTCCGACATACGATTATGGGCCGTGCAGCAGTTATTGCTCAGAGATTTATGCATCTTGAGGAAGAAGGACATGCGGTTGCGTATTTCAGTCTGAAAAATCTTTCCGGTGCGGCAATCTCCATTGCGATTGGCGCTGTGGTTTATCTGCTGGTGATTCGTCGATATCTGATGAAAGAGACGGGAGGAAGAGTCCGCAGCTATGTGGATGTCTGGCCCAAGTGGCTGGATCTGGAAAATCTGATTTACCGTCCGATTCTTCTTCAGTTTCTGCCGCTGATGTGCGGTGTGGCCAGCAGGATTATGGACAGCTTTCTTGATTTGACGGTATTGGTTTTAAGAAAAACTGTTTATTGCGACAGCACGCTTCCGTACGAACGTCCGGAAGGCAATGCATTCACAGAGCACACAGGAAATTTCCTAAACAGACTGCAGAAGCTTGGCAATCATTTATGGAACCGTAAGAGTCCTGAGAATAAGAATTATGTTCATATTCTGGCTGTGAAAAATGAGGAAGTGAAAGAAACCAATAAGATCATTCAGAGAAGTTTGTCGTTTGGATTGATGTTAGTTGGAATTGGACTTTGCCTTACTATGGTTTATATCATCTGGTGGTAGATGGTATGTGAGAGTCAGTATTTTGAATGAAATATGAAAAGAATAGAGACTGCTGTGCGTATTTAGAAATCAATGCGCAGCAGTCTCTGCTTTTTATTGAAAGATACCTCAGAGTGGGAAAACGGTTACTGTGAACAGTAACGGAAACTGTAAAAGTAATGTAAAATATAGAGGCAAAACTATTCATCATAATTGCTTTGGTGTATAATAAAAGAACATATAAAAAAATTCAGAATAACGTGAATGATATGATCAGGGAAGGTATATGAAAATTGCAATTTGTGACGATGAAAAGCAGATTCGTGAGTTATTAAAAGAAAAGATTATACAGATATTTTTTAATAATGACGAGGCGTTTGAGATTGAATTGTTTGAGAATGGGGAAGCGTTATTAAAAGCAGATCTCAGACAGATCGACATTCTTTTTCTGGATGTGGATATGCCAGGCAGGAACGGACTTGAAATAGCAAAAGAGATCCGCAGGCAGACAGAAGATATGATTATCGTTTTTATTACAGCTTACAGCGAGTTTGTTTTTGAGAGCTTTAAAGTCGAGGCATTTCGGTACTTATTGAAACCGATTAAAGAAAACGAACTGGTAGAGACGCTGCAGTCTGTTCGTAAAAAGCTTTGTGAATCCGATGAGGAACTGAAAATCTGCTTTGAAAATGAGACATACAACATTAAATATTCCGACATTTTTTATCTGGAAGGTATGCGAGGAAAAATATGGATTTACTGTAAAAACAATAAGATATACCGCTGGAGAGGTGTGTTGAAAAAAATAGGAGAATTCATGAAAGAAAAAGGATTTTTCCAGATTCATCAAAGCTACATCATTAATATGAATAAAATTGTAAAATATAATGCACAGACGGTAGAGTTGGAAGAGGGACATAAAGTACCGATCAGCCGCTATCGTCTGAATGCTTTCAAGGAAGAATACATCAGATTTTGGAGCAAAATTTTATGATTGAGAAAATAATCATGGCCTTTTTCCTATTTGAGATCTTATTTGGCCTTTTTATTTTTATGGGAGATGTGAAAGAACTCAAAGAACTGCCGAGGAAAACGAAAGTTACCATCATGACCATGTTTGTTGCCGCGGCTTTTTTAGGAGTATGTGCGATTAAGAAACTGTATTTGTTTTTGATTGTTTTGCTGACGATTGAGTATATGGCAACATTATTCCGGTATAAAGAGGAAAAAGGAAGATCCTGGAGTTCGGCATTGAAGGGGATTTTCGGTATTTTGACAGCAGTGATTGTAGAGATTGGAATCGGTGCCATATATTATGTGGAACTGGAAAAACAGGGAGCTGTCATAAAACCGTATGATAATAAAATGGTATTGAGTTGTCTGCTTGCAATTGCGATTGTACAAATGTTTGCGATTATATTTTGGGAAATGATAAAAACAAAAAATGTATATCGTAAAAGTATGATGTTGCTGCTTTTGGTTAAAACGTTGGAGGAAATTCACTGGTTCTTAAATGATTTTCTGTTTCCGATCAGTGATAGTAAATATCAGACAAAGTCTTTAATTTTTATTCCGGCACTTGTGAGTACCTATCTGTTGTTTTTCTTTTTTGTATTCCGTGTACAGGAAAATGAAGTGAGAAAAAAACGGGAGGATATCCATGTAAATGCGTATGAATACTACCTGAATATGGAAGAAGAACACAGACGCATCCGAAAGATGTATCATGATATGAAAAATCAGCTGATGATTCTGGAGGGAGACAAGGATGTTTTCAAAAAAGAATACAGCCAGGAAGTCTTAAAAAAGCTGGAGACAATGAACCAGTTCTATCATACGGGATTGCCATTTCTTGACAGTCTGCTCTTTAATGCCAAAAGAAAGGCTGAGGAGAGGGGAATTGCATTTGACGTGGTAATTTCGGAAGGCTGTTTTTCTTTTATGAAAGAAGACGATGTGAATGTAATTTTCAGCAATGCCATTCTCAACGCGATAGAAGCATGTGAAAAAATACAGGAAAAACCGAAAAGAATACAGATCAAAGCTGGCAAAAATTTAGAAGATACGCTGCTGTATTTTAAAAATACAGTTGCGGAGGAGCGAAAAAAAGGCTCTTTTACTACAAATAAGCAGAATAAAAAGATGCATGGAATTGGATTGACCAGCATACAGGAAGTTGTGGAAAAATATAACGGGTATGTATCTATTGTGGAAGAAAACGGCTCGTTTCAGCTTGCAATATTGTTTGGGGGACAAAGCGAAAAATGAAAGTTTATCAAAAAAGCAGTGTGATGATAGCAATCATCATGCTTTTGTTTTATTTCAACTGCGTGAATATATGGGCAGGAACACAAGAGGATTATGAACGTGACTATATGAAACAGGTGTTCAATTCAGAAAACGGTCTGGAGGGAACAGCTGTGAATTGCGTGTTGGCTGCGGAGGACGGCTTTTTGTGGATTGGAGGTTATACCGGGCTGTTTGAATACGATGGCAGTGAGTTCAAAAAACATCTGATTGATGACAGAGCGATTGCTGTCAATGATCTCATTCAGGATCAGGCAGGAAATATCTGGGTGGGTACAAATGGCGATGGCGTTTTCTGGTATGATGGAGAGCGTTTTTCCGTCTGTGAGACAGACAGTGAGGAGAGCGGTTCCAGTACGGTGAATGAACTGATGATAGATACACAGGAACGTGTCTGGATTGGAACAAAAGCAGGACTTTTTTTGGCAGATTGCTCATCAGAGGAAAAAACAGCAAAAAGTGTGGCAGGATTTGAGAATCTTAATATAAAAGATGTAACCGAGATATCGAAAGAAAAAATGCTTGTCATTGAAAAAGACGGAACCACCTCTTTTCTGGAAAACGGCAGAATTCAAAAACTTGATTTTTCACAGCTTGATGCCCAACATAAACCGCGTTGTTGTGGAATCGGAACGGATCATTCGATTTATATTGGCAGTGATGGCACACAGATTTTGAAAATGTCTGATTCGGGGAAAATTACTGCTGTGATTGACACAGGGAATCTGGAGACCATCAACGGTATTTATGAATACCAGGACGGAACGTATTGGGTGTGCAGTGATACCGGGATTGGAGTGCTTGAGAATGACACCATAACACAGATGGATTTTCCGATGAAGGATTCCATTGAAGAAGTATGCTGTGATTATCAGGGGAATTTCTGGTTTGCATCTTCAAGACAGGGCTTGCTGCAGCTTTATGAAAATTATTTTTCCGATCTTGGTGCCTATCTGGGAATCAATCAGCCGGTAAACTGCATCAAACAATACGAAAATAAACTCTATATCGGATGCGACAATGGTCTGTTTTGCTTTAAAGATAAAGAGCCGGAACAAAATCAACTGACAAAAGCCTGTGAGGGAATGAGAATCCGGCAATTGTATATAGACCGCGATCAGAATCTATGGGCTGCCACTTATCAGGATGGAATACAGAAAATGGATCTGAACCATAAGATTGTCTGTTTTAACAAAGACAACAGTGGGCTGCATACAAACCAGATCCGATGTATGTACCAGAAAAAGGATGGAGATATCCTGATCGGGTCAGAAGAGGGCATTTTTATTTATCATAATGGAGAAATTCAGCATTTGAATGTGGAAGAACCGTTGAATTCCAAGAGAATCCTGGATGTCAGAGAGGCAAAGAACGGAAAAATTTATGCTGCAACAGATGGATATGGTGTGTATGCGGTAGAAGAAGGAACGATTGAAAGCGCTTATACAAAGCAGCAGGGGCTTGAGTCTAATATTGTCATGAAAGTCGTACCGTCTGAACGTTTGGACGGAGTTTGGGCCGTGACGGGAAGTGGAATTTGCCTGATCGGTGAGGATGGAACCATTCAAAAAGTAAAAAATATTCCCATTGCGAATGCGTTGGAGATGCTGCTTTTGGATGATGGGAACGCACTTATTCTGGCAGGAAACGGACTTTTTAAGGTGAAAGAGGAAACGCTTTTAGAGGAACATGTAAGTTCTTATGAACAGTTTGACAGGCAGGATGGGCTGCCGATCGATTTTACCGCGAATTCCTGGAGCTGTGTACAAAATGATAAACTGTACATGTGCGGAACAACCGGTCTTTCCGGTATGGATATCCATAAGAAGAGAACAGCAAAGCCCGTTTATTTGTATGTCAATGAAGTACAGGGCGATGGGAAAGCACTAAAAAAATCCAAAGACAAAATATTTGTGCCCTCAGGAGTCAACCGCCTGACCGTGGATGTGTGTTTTATCAATTATGTATACCAGGATTTTTATATCAGTTATTTTATGGAGGGAGTCGATCAAAAACCGACAGTCGTAGAAAATCCGGATAAAATGCAGATTAGTTATACCAATCTGAATGGAGGAAATTATACCTATGATTTCAAGCTGCTGGATTCTTATACATCGGAGTGTATTGCAGAAATATCGATTCCAATTCAGAAAAATTACAGATTTTTAGAACAACCTGTCGTAAAGGTTTTGTTTTCTTTTTTGGTTTTTTTCCTTTTCATACTTCTTTGTATTTTGTGGTCTTTGATCCGGGAAAAAAAGATAAAAAAGAAGTATCAGAAGCAATATCTGAAAGAAAAGGAAGAAGAGATTTCCAGGCTTGCATATCGTGATCTTGCCACAGGGGTATACAATCGCAATTGCTTTGAAGAAGAAAAGAAAAAGATAGATGCGCAAGAATTGGATGCAGTCGTTTTGGCGAGTGTCAATTATTCGGAGTATTTGAAAAATAAATACGGTATTCTGCATATGGAAGACATTCTCAGAAAGGCGGTTCAGATTTTGTCTGATTGTGAAGAAAGAGAAAAAATGAAAATATACCGCATTTCGGATCGTGTATTTTGCATTTTTTTCCTGACATCTGTGCAATTGGAAACGTATATCGGACATATAAAAAACGAGTTTAAAGAGTCAGGGGAAGCGGAAGGAATGACGTTGTCCTTTGCAGTAGGTGCTGTGTACAATAATCGGATTGAAAAAGAAAAGATTGAAGATTTGGTGGAGCGATGTGAAAAAATGCGTCTTCTGGATGAAAAACATGAGGAAGCAAAATTCATTGAAGGAAAACTGAAAATTCTTGACTAAACGGTTGCTATTTGGCTTGCAAAAAGTGCTATTTCGCATGCGAAAACAGAAATAAATAAGAGTTATGGTAAAATGATTCCTAAGAAAATAGGCATTTTATATCTTCAGGTTAGAGGATCGAGGTGATACGGATGGTAGACATGATTGAAAAACTTCAAAAAGAAAATGCAATTCTGATGAAGCTGTTGGAACAGGATGGGCTTACCGGGCTTTATAATCGAAAAGCAATTGAGGAGAAAGTAAATCATCTACTGTCGGTATGCCAGAATTGTGGGATGATCGTTTTGGATATCAATCAATTTAAACAGGTTAATGATGAACTGGGACATTTAATCGGTGATTATGTACTGCAAAATGTTGCAAGGACTTTGAAAGAGGGATTTCGTTTTGATGATTTTGTTGCACGCGTTGGAGGTGATGAATTTGTAATCTTTTTTACGGGCTTTATAAATGAAGAGGTCATCGCTTATCGTATGGCAAAAATGAATGAGCAATTGTCGAAGCTGAAGCTAAAAGACGGAAGAGATTGCCCGGTACAGCTTTGTTATGGATACAGCGCTTCTCAGAAAAGAGATACGTATGAAACATTGTTTGATCGGGCAGATCAGGTACTTTTAGAGAAAAAAAGAAAAAGGAGGAAGAAAGCCGCCTGTGAAAGATAAAAAAGTGAAGTAGTGGGTGGATGGTGGATGGGTTCGTAATCACTGGCATGATCCCGAGCCTGTCCCCCATCCACTCCCTCAACAAAGTGAAAGCGAACGGTTCCTGAAGACAGGAATCTGTTCGCTTTTTGGGTTTATAGAGCTTTTATGACTTCGTAAGCGCCGTTGGTATGAATTTGTGCCAGATAATCGCACACGGCAGCCTCAAATTCTTTGATCTTTGTAGGATATAGCGATTCAATCCTTGCGGTCTGTTGCGAGCCGGAGATGACCTCGATTGACAGCAAGCTGGCGGTTTTGTGCAAGACTACGATCGATCATATGATTCGGCTTTTGGGAAAAGGAGAAGAAATTGAGCCGTATGTATGCGTGCCCTGTAATGTCGTGAAAAGATGTACGACGGATTTTTGAAAATGAACTGTATCCGAAACGACAGTAAAATTTTATCTTTTTATAAGAAAAAATCCATCGTTTGTACATATTTTTCCAGTATCATTGGCAGGTAATGTAAAGGCGGCCCAAAAAGCCGAAGAGAGGGTTAAAGCAAAGATGACAAATGAACAATATCATGAGTTTATTCAGTCTTATGAAGATGCCAAACAAATCCTGCTGACGAGACTGGATGTACTGAATCATAATTTATATGGCGAATCTTCCAGCAAACCGATCCATCATATTCAGCATCGGATTAAAAAGAAGAAGAGCCTTGAGGAGAAACTGAAGAAAAAGGGAAAAGAGCCGAGTGTGATGAATGCCAAGGATTATCTGCAGGATATTGCGGGAATCCGCGTTATCTGCTATTTTGTGGATGATATTTATAACCTGGTTGAAATTTTGAAGAGTCAGTCGGATCTGATCATGATTCGGGAGAGGGACTATATTGCAGAACCGAAACCAAACGGATACCGGAGTTATCATGTGATTGTGGGAGTTCCCGTCTATTGTCTGGATGGCATGGAGTATTTTCCAGTGGAGATTCAATTTCGCACGATGTCAATGGATTTCTGGGCCAGCATGGAACACCGGATTTCTTATAAGAAGGAGATTGAGGACAGAGAACTGCTTGCGGCAGAATTAAGAGAATATGCAAATATGCTTGTGGAAATCGAGAAACGTTTTGAGCAGCACAACGAGCAGCATCGTTATAAAGGCTATCAAGAATGATTTTCGCAGAGCAGGAAACGGGGAAAAGTTGAAAGAACAGCTTTCTCCCTGTTTTTTTGTTTATGAAAACTTCTGGACTTTAGTAAGTCCATCTGCTAGAATGGGCTACGTATGCGGACATTTTTCCTGTCAGGGGGAATGATAAGATGGGATTATGTATGCGCAAGATGTTATGTTTACGAGGAGAAAAAAGTATGTATGAAATCATGAGTTCTGATGAGGCGATTCGGCTGATTCGGGATGGAGATTGCATTTGTGTGAATTCGTTTGTGGGAATCGAGAATCCGACAGAGCTGCATGAGGCTCTTTACCGCAGATATCAGAAGATGCAGTCCCCAACACATTTGACGATTGTTTCCAGTGCCGGTTTTGGCGTCTGGGATGAAGAACACAATGCGGAAGGATATATTCGCGAAGGTGCGGTTGATCGTTTGATCTGCGGACATTTCGGAGCAATGATGAGCACAAAAAAACTTGTGCTTGAGGATCGCTTTGAGGCGTATAACCTGCCGCTTGGCTGTATTTCCCACGCGATTCGTGCGCAGGCAGGGGGATTGCCGGGAGCACTTTCCAAGGTGGGACTGGATATTTTTGTAGATCCGAGAAAAGATGGACCTGGAATTAACCGGATTTCCATTGACGATTCTCTGGTGAAGCACGTAGAGGTAGATGGGGAAGAATTTCTTTATTACAAGCTGCCGAAGATTACGGTTGCTCTGATCAAGGGAACTGCGGCAGACCGAAAGGGAAATATTTCTTTTGATGATATGTTTATGTCCGGAGATGCACTGTCCATCTGTCAGGCAGTAAAGGCGAACCGAGGAAAAGTAATCGTTCAGGTTGACCGGCTTGTGAATACGCCGTCACGTCCCAGAAATGCGATTATTCCGGGATGCCTGGTGGATGCGATTGTTGTGTCGGAACCAGAAGAACGCAACGAGGCATATACGGCACTGACCGGAAGCTTTGAGATTCCATATGAGGAGTGGAATACCTGGAGTGAGAAGCTTGACACGGTTTCTGCAAAACAGTCAAAAAACAGTGCTGTGGGAAATATCATTGGCAGGAGAGCTGCGATGGAACTGCGCGTGGATGATATCGTCAACATTGGTATCGGCATTCCGGAGATGGTTTCGAGACACGCGAGAAAAAATGGCATGCTGGATATGGTCACTCTTACGGTGGAATCTGGCGGCATCGGAGGTTTTCCGGTTTCAGGGGAAGCGTTTGGTGCAATGATCGGTGCGGCATCTGTGTATGATATGGCGAACCAGTTTGACCTCTATGACAATGGAGGACTTGATATCTGCTTTATGGGTGCACTGGAAGTAGATGGACAGGGCAATGTCAATGCACACCGCGGACCGGGTGCATTTGCCGGAATCGGGGGCTTTGCAAACATTACGGCGAAGACACCGACGGTTGTTTTCTGTATGACATTCAATGCAAAGGGATTGGAAGTTTCACAGAAAAAAGGTGTTGTCACAATCCATCAGGAAGGAAGTATTTCAAAGTTTGTAAATAAAGTAAACAGTGTCAGTTTCTCAGCGAAACGGGCAATCGAAAATGGTCAGAAGGTGCTTTATGTAACGGAGCGCTGTGTCTTTCGACTGACGCCAAAAGGACTGAAACTGATTGAGGTTTATCCGGGAATCGATGTCCAGAAGGATATTCTGGAACAACTGCCATTTGAGGTAGAAATATAAAAAAGGGAGCAGAAGCTGTCATGTTATTGGCAGTAACTGCTCTCTTTTTACATCAATTCCTGTTTGTAGAGTTGTATGTGCACCGCTTTCCTGGTCAGCGGAACACTTTCAAACGGCAGGGTTTGGCTTGGGATTTCCGAACAGCCATTTGCACAGCGGAGGCTTTCCACATCAAGTGCGATCTCTCCGCTTGTGCAGGCAACCTGTTGATT
>JAUNPJ010000106.1 GCA_030536755.1 Eubacteriales bacterium
TACATTTTTTACAATGTATGCAAAAACAGGCGGGAGTATGCCCCGCCTGTCTGTGCGTAAATCACCTGTCAGACAAATCGTAAATCCTCAAATCCCCTGCGCTCTTGCCGGCATCAGGCAATTTCCCTGATATATTCAACTCCTTCGAGAGAAAATAAGCGTTCCAGTACCTCCTGATGATTGGTCTTTTTTACAAGATCAAGAGAAAAAACAAGCGTTCCCAGTTCCGTATTCAATGTTTTCACCTTGCCGCGCTGCATATCGAACAGTTCATATCCCTGCTCTGCCACAAGCTGTGACAACGTACGCAGGGAAAATGCCGTGCTGTATTCCAGGTATATTTCCATGCTTCTGGCATGCTGCTTGATATAAATGTCGATTCTTTTTAATCCGATAAGAGAAAATACGCAGAACAGGCATCCGATCACCGCGCCGGCATAAAAGCCAGCCCCAATCGCCAGTCCTATTCCGGCAGCAACCCATAGGCCGGCAGCCGTCGTCAGGCCCCGGATTTCCTCTTTTCCCGTTACGATAATGGTTCCCGCCCCCAGAAAGCCGATCCCACTGATGACCTGTGCACCAAACCGGGTAGGATCCGCGTCCGGAATGCCTGCTGCTATGTACTGATTTGTCAGCATGACCAGTGTTGCGCCCAGACACACCAGCACATATGTCATAAAGCCTGCCGGACGGTTCCGAAGCCCCCGTTCTGCCCCCAGAATCCCGCCTATCAAAACAGATAGCCCAATCCTCACAATGATGGAAAGCAGGGTAACTTCCTGAAGCAGCAGGATTATTGCGTCCAAAATATTTCGGCTATTCAACGATATCACCCTCATCCTGTCCCTCAGCCTCCGTTTTTTCTGCCGTCAGCCGGTTCATTCTGCAAAAATACCGGTAAAATTCATTTACATCCTCTTCCTGTTGTGTGTCCTCAGACTGGGTCACAAGTTCGGACAAAATCCTTTGCATGATGGTATTGGAAAAATACTTAAACGGCACCTTGCCCCAGCGCGGAATTTGTCCGTCATGTTCAAAATACTCCCAGAATGGCAGTGCGGTCTCCGGAGTCAGCAGGATTCGGTGCTTTTCGTGCCATTCGATTACGCCATCCTGACATAGGTCTCCAAGAAAATCTTCCCTCACTGCAAAAGCGCCCAAAATGCATCTGTCTCTTTCCTCTTCCCCTTTCTGCAGGCCGGTTATAAGGCAGACAGAGTTTGGCTTCAGCCTGCGGGGTATCCTGGGCTTCCCCTTTGAGGCCCCGCTTAAATAGTGCCCTGTCTGGATCCATCCGCGCTCTGCGATCTTCTCTGCCTGCTGAAGTTCCACATGAAATACAGCCTGAGAATTGGGCCCTATTTTCATGGTACGAATTTTCCGACGGCGTATCAGCCGCTCCTGCTCCTTTTGCTTTTCTGCTTTCTCTATTTTCAGGCGCTGCCTGTTTCTTTCATCCAATACCTTTTGCTTTTTGGTATCTTTCAGTTTCAGAAACTTAAAAAAAGCATCGGGATACAGGAATTTTTTCTCCCCCTGTGTAAAACATATCGTGATATATCTGTCGGAAATGTTCCGAATGGTTCCTTCTCCAAATGAGATATGCCGCACAGGCTGTCCAAGTAACTCCATGGTTCTCCTCCTTTCGCACAAATCAAAAAAAGCCTGTCCTGTCCATGCGATACTTTCAGGCAATCTGCCCTCCGTGTACAAAGAGGCCGTATCCTGCTTTGTACACGAGGGACAGGCTCTTTTCAGGCAACATCTATCCTATGCTGCGGTTTTTGATTACTCTGCATCCGGTTTTTCATCCGGCGCAGAACCACGCTTTTTGTCATTGAGCCTGAAAACAATTTCATCTTCCGCAATCTGCAGTTCAATCCGTTCGCTTTTCAGTTCCGGAATATCGCCGACTGTCACTACGCTTCCGGAAGCCATCCCCTCTGCATCAATTGTAATGGTATCAATCATATCTTCCGGAAGGGAAGCGTACGGAATTTCCATCACCATTTTCTCCAGAGAATCTGTCACTTTTTCCGCATTCTGCAGCAGAATATGAATCACACTGTTTACCTTCTGGTCATCTTTGAGTGCCTGAAAACTCATGTGGAGAATTTCATGATTTAATGTATTCACCACTTTTTCTTTTATCTGAACAGAGATCAACTGGCCCTCCAGATCAAGCTTTAATTTGCTTCCTTCCCGTTTATTACGGAAAAGCCGGTTCGCCACCGCCTCCTCCATTTGAATCGAAACAGGTTCTGAGAACGGCCCGCCAAAGACATTCCCCGGCACGATACCGGAACGTCTCAGTTTCTTTGCCTTGATTGTAAAATCTCTCCTGTCAACTGTAATTGGTTTCATACGATTACCTCCTGAAAAAATTTATTATGCTGATTCATACAATATACTTTTGTATGAGTGCATTCCTATTATGAGAATCTATAACTGAAAATAGTATCCTTTTCCCCATTTTGTTTTTATAAACCGGGGCCGCTCGGGCGCACGTTCAAATTTCATGCGTAAACGTCGAATGTACACATCCACCGTCCGCGCCTCCCCATTTAAGGAATTGCTCCATAGCAACCGGAGCAGTTCTTCTCTTGTGTCCGGTTCTGCCTTTTATAAAAAAAAGAAGGGCTTTCCATATCCATGCCTTACGGCACAATACCAAAAGCCCTTCTTAAAAGACGGTTCTTTTTATTCAACTGATATTTAGTATAGCACACTTCTGAGAGAAAAGCAAATCTTGTTAGCCCACCGATTTTTTTCATTTCCATCAAGAATCTTCTTAAATCCGGTATTTCTCCCCTCAGTCAAATGCAATTCTTTCAGGAAATCCCCTATCCTGCGGTTCCGATAACGCCGATTGGATAAACGATAAGATTTTAATCCTTCCATTGTTACAGATTGGTCCGGTCCTGGGAAACTTAATAAATCTCCTGATAACAATATTCAACTTTTACTGCTGTTTCGTATATTCCTGAATATTTAAATCTGCTTTCCTGTTAAATCGTTAAAGTCGCTATTCACTCCAACTTTTTCACAAAACTCATTTATGGGACATATCTCACACATTGGCTGTTGGGGTCTGCAAATCTCTCGTCCGATAGCCCAAAATGATGATGTTAATCTGCCTGGGAACTTTGGATACAGCATTTTCCCAACCCTTGTAATTTCTTGCATACTATCCTCCTTAGCCATGCCTGTACGCAAGCAAATCCTTCTTATATGAACATCATAGGCAATATTGATATTTTCTTTATCCGGAATATCCAAATCCAAATCTCTTACCAGCATTAAACACCCCAATGCTGCTTTTTTATGACTTATTCCTTTAAATTCTTCCAGTCTGTCCACTATTTGAGCTGCTGTTTCTCCATGATTCCAAATATTACCGGCATCCCCCGCATATTTTTCCATCAGTAATTGACACGCCGAAATAATATACTTGGCAATATTTCCAGGGTATCTATGTAAAGCAGGTTTTTGTCTAATTATCATAGTCATCACTTCTACCGGAATTTCAGTTGCAATTTTCCCTACATCAAAATGCCCCAGGCGCTCCTTCAATCTATATGGTAGTGCCCATGCCAATTCCGCCTTTACTGATTGATCTGATATAAGACCTGTCATAAAAGCATTCATATCTGAAAGAACAAATGCTTTTTCCTCTTTATTTAACAAATCACCTTTTAACATATTATATTGATTTCCAATTTTCTCTTCAAATTGAAATACTTTGTTCATCAAATCACCATACATCGGTACTTCCATCAATCCTCTCCTCTGCAGTAAAGGCGCCCTGCACATATCATGCCCTGTTTGCATTACAATATTTTTCTTTTGCTATTATAACAAAATATAAAAATAAAATACCTGACCAGCCCCGCTTCATGAGCGATAAGGCCGCAAAAGGTGCTTTCTATATTCATCCGGCTTTTAATTCCATAATTTTCTCATAATATAAATACACGCGCTGGCACATGTCACCCTGACATCTGCATTCATACTTTCGATTTCCTATCAATAAAGCATCCACCGGCAGATGAAACAATTCGCTCATTGCATACAAATTATCTATCGTAGGCAAATTTCTTCCATCAAGCCAATGATAAATGCTTTGTGGTGTACCAAGCTCCAGAAACTCCTGAATATCCTTCACCGTCAGTCCCTTCATCTTCATTATTCTTTTTATATTCTGACCGGTTCTGGTCATATCAATTACAGGATATTTTCTTTTCATACCAGGTACACTCCTTAAATATTTATCCAACAAAAGCAGAATCATTTTTTGTAAGTAAATATAAGCAATACTGATTCATACTGATTCCTTCTGTCTTTGAATGCTCTGATAGTGATTTATGAAGACTCTTTGGCATTCGCAGCTTAAACTGCCCGGAATAATTATCCAGATCATCTGGCTCATTGATACTTACACCGTCTTCAATGGCTGCTTCAAGCCAGGTGCGCTTAGCATCTTCAGCATTACGAATTGCTTCTTCTATTGTATCTCCCACTGTTAAGCATCCTGGTAAATCAGGAAAAGATACTGCATATCCTCCTTCTTCTGTATCCGGTACAATTTCCATCTTATATGGAAGCTTCATATATTCATCAACTGTTCGCATTTGCTGCCTCCCCTCGTTCGACAACCTCACGGATCATTTCTATATAAACCTTTTTGACAGGCTTATGCTTTGGAATTGTAATAGGCGGGTAACCAGCCTTACGAAATGTATAATGACTGCTTCCGCCTCGTGGAGCATACATTTCATATCCGTATGATTCTAATATCTTCTTCAATTCCTCAAACCGAAGGTCCGGAGAAAATTTTCTCACTCTGTCTAATAGTTTATCCCATTGAGACATTTTCTCTCTCCTTTATATTATAGTATGATGTCATATATGGTGTCAATCCTTTTGCAATTATCTTTCAACAGTATAAAATCCTTCTATCGGATATCCTGCATTATGTATCAATAATCGCAATAAAGAATATAATAGCTCTGTTTTTTCAAGGCCACACAAAAAGAGACCTAGGAAAATTTCTCTCCTACGCCTCTTAGCTGTCCTCATCATTTCAAGAGCAAGTTTCGCTGCAAGTACATAAATAAAAAATGCCTGCAGCCCAGCCACGAGGGTAACTTCCCGTCAATTGATTTAGCGCGGAACCTTTTCCACGGATTTCAGCATAGGACTATGCCTTATTCCTTCAGCAGATAATCGTTATTCAGCACCTTCATGGACAATGGCCCTTCAATAATCCTGGAATATACCGGTTTTATTGGACGGATTACAATTCCTTCCTTATTCATGCCGGAAGCATATTTTCCTTTTGCCCTTTCAAGAAGAACCTCCACACTGTCATATTCAAATACTTCTTTTTCTTCTTCAACCGGAACCATTTTTAACTTTAAAAGCTCACACAGTTCTCTCATCCTTGTAAGTGATAGTCTCCTATGTGTCTCCAAATCGATCATGGTAAACACATACCATTCCGGTTTGGCAAGCTTTAATCTGTTCTTCTGAATCCCCGCACCACAGAACTCTCCCTGAATTGCAATGTCTGACAGATTGTTCTCTGTCACGCTTTCAGGAATCCCATTCTCATGTGCGTACTTCCACATAGCACACTTGTCATCATCTGCATATTCATAGTTTCTTCCACAGATTCCAAAATGGCCATCCTTCCAATACATGGTTACACTGGTTCCATCCATCTTGGTGCTGATGTAATATCCCTCCACAGCCTTAAACTCATCAATCAACTCCGGATAAGACTGTACCCTAAGCTCGTCAGTCTTAGGGATACCATCAGGAAAATCACCAATAACAGTACCGCTGGCAGTTACTCTTTCTTCAACTTCCCACTTTCTGATTCCAAGCAAAGCAGTAACATCATCACCAGGTTCATAATTACCTTCCGGCAATATTGACAGCGGCTGCACCAGTCCCTGTGATATCTGTCCCCTGAAATTCAAAGTCTTCAGGCGGAATCCCTCGCCGAGAATCTCGCTCTTCCGGTAACTGTTACTTCTCAGGAATTCAAACTGTTCACATACCGGAAGGAACGAATCCACTTCCATATAAACACAGCGATCCCCCACCTTGAACTGTCCCTTATTCGCAACGCACTGCCATCCAAGAACATGTACACATTCGATCCTGTCTGCCCCATCGATCGGCGTTATATGGTGCACATACTGCACCGATGCCAACTTCCTCTTCTCCATTTCAAATCCACCCTATCTCAGCCTGCCAAAAGCAGGAAAAATTTTTTTATATAATTTCATTTTAAGGGAGAAAGGGTATTTTGTCATTGTAGCTGTAGTATAAAATCCTGTTTGCTATCATTTTCAACGTCTTCCTGCAGTGTTTGAAGGTAAAAAATCGGCATCAAATCCATTGCTGGATTCTCTGCCGGTTCCCCTTTTTAAATATAGTAAACGTACTTCTCTTTTCTTGGCTTTGCTTCCGGTTCCTCTGCCGACGGATAGCCCAAAACGCAGTGGCCAATGCCCTCATATTCCCCTTCAATTCCCAGTGATTTTAAAATTTCTTTTCCTTCAGCAGACGCAAACTCTTCTTTCGCTCTATGAATCCAGCAGCTTCCGAGCCCTTCTGCGTGCGCTGCATTCATCAGATTTCCCATGACAAGGCTTCCATCATACAGATAAGTTGGCACGGTTTTGTCTGCAAGAACAACAAGCACCACCGGCGCTCCATAGAAGGGGTCAGTATCTGTACCCATAATCCGGGCATTCATCCCGGAAAGCCTGTCTCTCATGGCTTTGTCTGTAACAGCCAGAATAATGGCAGGCTGTCTGTTCATTCCGGATGCAGCATAAGTACCTGCTTCCACAATGCGCTCAATCACATCCTGCGGCACCATGTCCGGCTTATATCCTCTGATACTTCTTCTTGTTTTCATGTTGTTTAAAATTTCGTTCATAGTGTTCCTCCCCGTTCGTCTCCATCCTTACAGCACACAAGTCATTTCATGCCATTCTTCTCCGCCCCAGGTGGAGTCTGCAATGCCTCTATCCTCAAATCCAAACTTTTTATACATCCTGACTTTGTTCGCAAGACATGTAAGATACAGCATTGTGCGGCCCTTCTCCCGTTCCCGCCTGCAATACTGAGAAACGATTTCTCTTGCCAGACCCTGCTTTCTATATTCAGGTAAAACATCCAGCCCCAGCAGCATCACATGTTTGCCTTCCGGATTATGTAAACTGATATCGGTAAAAAACTCGTCCCGAAACCGACATTCCTTTGTGGCCACACCATTCAGAAAGCCTGCAATCTTACCGTCTGACTTATCAATTGCAACCAAAAACAATTCAGGAACCGTATTGACCCGATCTGTCATAGCCCTGGGAGAACATGCCTCATTGGGCGGGAAGCAGGTTTGTTCTATCGCTATTGCCTGGTCTGACTCCTCAGGAAGAATGTTTCGAAACTCAAATCTCTCCAATATGTCCTTTATTTTTGATTTATTCGGTTGAAACAAAAGTCCCTGCTCTTCCAGCGACAGCTCTTCTATTGCTTCCGCCCGACTTTTCTTTTCATTCATTTTCCTTTCTCTCCTTCATCATTGGCCACATAGCAAGACTTGCTGCTTCATCATCACTTCGCGGCACAATATGCACTGCTTTCAC
>JAUNPJ010000035.1 GCA_030536755.1 Eubacteriales bacterium
AACTGACTGGTTCCTAACCTCGTCTCAATCGTAAAACATTTTTTCAGCACAAAAGTACACCACCTTTACAGACCAAATGATTCTTCATCTGGCATAGTTAACAGTTTTTATATATAACTCTGCTATTTTATTAATCAATTATACAATTTAAAAACAATTATAAACAAAATAATATTTTGCATTATTCTATATTAAGAGTATAACAAAAACAAGAATTTTTGTAAATATGAATTATAATATGATTTAGGTGTCAAAACCTTGATTACGGATTGTTTCGTGCTACGCACTTCCACAATCCTGCCCCCGCATTCGCAATCTATGGGGCCCCCGCCCCACTTCTTGCTCATGTGTGGGCGTGTCAATAAGGTATATCTCCACTTACATGCAAGCATGACGTGGAGAATACCTTTTGACACTGTAATCATAATATATTTTTTATATAATTATTTCTATTTGTCGAAACAGTTGATTAACCCTATGCCCTGATTTGCGCCTACAATAACGATATTCGCCATATAAATCACCTCCCGTCATTTTGCAGCCGCATTCCACTCCACCCCGTCCTCGTCGGTCCAGGTATCCGTACCGTTATAGGTAAAACAGCGTTCAATGCGATCCATATAGGTGCCGTCTGCTAATTTATATACCGTTGTCGTGTCGCCGCGGAGATTCACAAGCTCTACCACATCCGCTCCCGGATAACCCAACTCAGCCTCATCGTCTCCACCCTTTCCTGTTTCGCCTTCGCCCTGCGACCAGCAAAGCAAGAGGCCCTTATATTCTGTGTACAGGAAAGTCCCGTCATCCGTTTTCTCAGCCGTAAACTCCATTTTCATGGAGCTTTCATCAAAATCATTGGTCATGTCGGCGGAGAGAATATCGCCGCTCAGCGAATATGTACCGGTTCCGCCGTCCGCTCCGATATACCATGAGATATGACCGTCGCTTGTGATCTCCATGCTGCTGCCGAACTCCATAGCACCGGGAATCGCCTCAATAGCGGTGGAATTGTCTTTTTCATCTTCCGCCAAATGCCATGGGCCGACCAGATCATCCACTGTCAGTGTCACAGCCACCAACTCCTGTGTTCCCTCCAGTTCCACAGCTTCGGGGACTCTCTCCACATCAATGTGGATGCTGCCCTTTGCCTTCTGCCCCACGACGACGATGGGATAGGCGCCGTCCATAGGAGCCTCCACGGTAAATTCCTTTACTGTTCCGTCTCCCTGATAAAGTTCAGTTCCGTCCGGCGCCGTAATCTTCATGGACAGATTGCCATTTTCTGTCTCAAATTGAATTTTGAGCGTGTCGCCCTGCTCCAACTCCAGAGTGTGGGTGTCTGTGCAGTTCATGGTTTTGATGTCCAACTGATAGGAATCCTCATTCTTTACTCTGCTGCCGTCAAAGGTGGACGTAGATGCGCACCCGGCAAGGGTCACAAGAACGCAGAAGATAAGGATAATACCGAAAAATTTTTGTTGTTTCATGTTAATTTCCTCGAACAAGTTAATTGTGTTTAATCGTGCTTCATTACAAAATCACAAACAGCTTTTTTGATTTCTTCTCCATGCCCCGCCATCAAATGTCCCCCGCTTTCAAAGGGAACGAATGTGCAGTCTGGGAATCTTGACACCGCCCTCTCCGTATCGTTGTAACTCGCCAGCTTATCGTCCTTCGCATGGAAAATCAGCGTAGGAATCTGTAAATCCTCAACCGGGTAGTCCTCAAAGTTCCTTGCCATATCAGGATTGGTAATTGAGGCATCCAATACCACACCATCTTTTCTGTCATTTACGGGCATCATACTGTAAATGGTAGACGGCTCCATTCCCATGATTGGCTCAAACATAGGACTTAGCAGGAACATGGCGTAATTATTGCACAGGAACGCAGGAGGTCCCGCATATCCGGCAAATTTTTTCGGTTTCTCCACAAGTGGCATGGCGGAGCAGTATAAAATCAAGCCTCTCGTGCGCTCCGGATAATCAAGTGCAAAACGGATTGCAATGCTGCCTCCGGCAGACGTCGCCAACAGATACACCTTGTCAATGCCAAGCTTGTCCAGAAGCTCCACATACGCCTCTGCCTGTTTGGCAGGCGTTCCGTCGCCGGAAACATCGCTTCCCAAATATCCAAACCGTGAGGGAGCGATAATTCGATAATCGGAGCAAAAATCCTTACAGGTATCATAGGCCTGGTCATAGCCGCCGAAAATTCCGTGAACGGATAAAATCACCTCTCCCTCGCCCGAATCAACATAAGTCATATCGCCATAACTTAATGCTACCGTCTGGGCATTGTAGGTGGCAAGGCGGCTTTTGTTCTCCTTTACCGCCATGCTGCATCGTATTCCCTGAACAAGGAAGTAAATTGCCAGGGCAAGGAATACTCCCCCCACTATGTAAATCCACATTCGCTTACACCTTCTCTTTGTACTCACTGATTTCATAAAAACAACCATGCCTTTCTCACAATCTACAAACTTTGAGTCGCAGGCACAATATCTGCAAAACGAACAAGTTCGTCTGTGAAAAATTTATTTTTCACACTAAGCCTCCCGACACTCCGTCCGCTGAGCCAGCTTTTCGATCAGCTGATTTACGGTCTCCGGCTGGTCGGTGTTGGAGTTGTGCCCGGCGTCTTTGATCCATTCCAGGGGAATTCCGGTATCCTCATGCCACGCCTTGTTGTATCTAATGCAAGACCCCGCCCTGTCCTGTTCGCCGCAGATGAGCAGGGCGGAGCATTTGATCTCATAGGGCAAATCCTTTTCTACCGCCTCGGCCAGGATTCGGAAGCCGTGGCCGGAAAGCTTTGCGTAGCGCTCCTGGTCGCCGTCATACACCAGCATCATGTCCCGCATCAGGTTCCTTCCGTATTCCGACAGGGCGACGCCCTTTGTCCCGGACTTTAAAAGGGAGTTCCAGGGATAGTGGCGGTAAACCGGCTCCATTCGTTTCAGCAGCCAAAGCTCCGGCTTTGTCATATACTTTCGTTGCAGCGGCGCGGAGTCGATGGATACAAAGCCTTTCAGCTTTTCGGGGTAAGCTTGCGCATACGCCTGCCCCACATAGCCGCCCATGGACTGCCCCACGATGACGGGTCTTGTGATCCCCTCCTGCTCCAGAATTCCGTCCAGCCATCTTGCCTTGTCCATCAAATCGAAGTCAAAGGCATAGGGCCAGGAGGCGGCATGGCCGGGGGCGTCCCACACAAGGACATTGTATTTTCCCTCAAAATACGCGATCTGTTTGTCAAACAACCGGTGATCCGCCGTCAGACCGGGCAGGAACACCAACGTTATTGCATCCGGCGAAATCAGATGCACCCAATAATGGATTTTGCCCAATGGTGTCGTATATGTTCTCTCGTTCATGGCTCTTCTCCTTGTCAATTTTCTTACTTTTCCTTTTTGTACCAATCTTTTTGTCCCAGGGAGAGGACGTAAGGATGCGCCCAGTCCTCAATGTCGTAAAAGGTGGCGGTCAATTCCCGCTGGTCGTAGACTAAGCTCCAGCAGGTCTTCTCCCCGCCGTTCTCGCCGGGGAAATTGCTCTGGGCCACAGCCGCCAGCGCGGCGCGAACGTCCTCGGCTGTCATCACGCCATTGGCCGTCTTGCGCAGTTCGGTAAGGGTGTCGAAACGCACATAGGACTGGTCGCTGCCGGAGGCGCCGTCATCTCCGTGAAGGTAGAAATTCGTGACCACCGGGGTGTCGGTCACCACCATCTCGCCGTTTTTCCACTCCACCGCCACGCTCCGCCCGGCAGCGTCGGAGAGGGAGAAGTGCTGGGCACGGCCCAGGGAGAAGTGCATATCGTACTGAGAAAGCAATTCTATCGCCTCATCCACATTCGCCGCCTTATCCAGCAGCAGCCGCAGGCCAGAGACAATGGTAATGTCGGGCTTGTCGGTATTCTGGTCTATGCCCTCCTCGTGGCTCACCATCAGGTCGGCCACGCACAGCCCCTTCTCGTTCATGCCGTCCAGGATAGCGTAGACGGACGCCAGAGCCATGAACTTATCGCCCATGCTCCCATCGGGCTTCCAGTCCTCCCCAAAGCCCAGAAAGTCCAAATTGCAGGTGGCGATAGACGCATAGCCGTTTTTGGGGACGGTATGTACCAGCATTTTGTCACATTCTTCCCAGTCGAAGTTGCGGCCAAAGAGGGGAGCGCCGTCAGGACTTGTCATTGCGATGGTGGAGCAGCCATAGTTGCCCCCGGCGGTGGAGGTGTCCGGCTTCCAGAAGCCGTGGGAGAGATAGGAGGCGATGTAGTCTCCCATCTCGGCATCGCTTTTTGCACCGCCTTGCTCCAGAAAGCCATCGAAGCCATAGTCTCCCTTGTATTCCATACTCCACAGATGATCATCCAGCTTCTCAATGGTCATGGACGCCGTGAGTTGGGTGCCGAACATGGCCCACGCCCCCGCAAGGGCTGCAATCAGCACAGCCGCAATAACAAGAAGCGCGATTATCGCCTTTCTATGTCTCACCGAGGAAGACGAATCCGCTTCGTTCGATTTACAAAGCTCTTTTTCCGAAACGATCATTTTCATATACTCCTTCCTTGCCCATCGGGGCGCGTTTATCATTTTATTCTGTACCTGCTTATATCGTAAGTCATTGTCGTGTAAACGAGAATTTATCTTACCCTTGCCATATAGTATTCATCCAAGTACTTTCCATCTACACAAACCGATTTTCGTTTAATGCCCTCTATCTCGAAGCCGCTTAATCCGTTAAGATACCAACAATGATATATGCAGAATGAGCGATACGATTCATTCTGCCTTTTTGTGCTGATATGTATCCTATAAGCTTATTATCTGTTTCGGCAACGAGAAGAAAGTCATGTCCTTCCACGGAATCTCGTATGATAGACTCGATTTCAGAAAGATTCTTTGTCCTTTCGCCCGGTTCGTATAGCATATACTTTGTTTCATAATCCAATTGGTTCATCAAACTCCAGAATTGTTCTGCTTCATCCACGGATAGTGTTCTATACTCCATTTTCATATCCTCGCAAATTTTGATTTTCCGGTGAGCCACTCATCTCTTGAAATTGCAAACACCCCGGCTTTTTCATTGCCCTCATCCGAAAACGCATCTACCATCCCAATTTCTCTATCCATAAAGCCGCTTTCCGCCCTCATGCACTTTCACTCCCCAGAGCCGTATTTTTCAAACCGGCACTGCTCTATTACCTCGTCCCCGAGCAGCGTGATGGCCTTTTGGGGACAGCGGCTGATACAGCGGTAACACATGGTACACCGGTCTTCCGCGGTGGCTTTCCCGTCTCGCAGGGAGAGATTTTTCGTGGGGCATAAAGAGACGCACAGCCCGCAGCCCACGCATTTTTCGCTGATTTTCAGCTTGTCCGTGTATCCCGCCGTCTTGCCGTAAAACCACAGCCGCTGTCCAAAAAGCCCCTTCAGGTGGGAAAAGAAGGACAGCCCGTCCTGGGGGTAGTTTCCTTGCTTGATCTGCCGTGCGGCAGCTTCTATCTTTTGGTCGGCCTGACGGACGATCTCCCGGTTCTCCTCCGGCGTTTTCTTCAGCAGTTTGCTATCGCAGACGGAATCCGGCATTTTGATCTGCAAACCGCCGAGTATTGTCGCCCTGCGTTTCCTTAAAATTCGAGCTATACATCCTGTTCCGTCACCGCTGAAAAGCCCCATTGTATTGACGCAAAAGACCTTTTTCCCATTCCATAGAGAAGAATGATTTTTAATAAAATTACGCACGATGACAGGGGCGTTGGAAAACTGCGTCGGGTAGCCCAGCACAATGATGTCATGCTTTTCCAATATTTGAATCATCTGTGTATGTTCCAACGGAAAACTCTGCGCAGACGCGTCCAAAAGCTTGACCAACTTTTCGACACAATGCTTTGTATTTCCGGTTCCGCTAAAATAGATTCCAATCATGGACGCATCTCCTTCTTCTTATTAAACTATTTCGGTTAATGCTGTATATTCTCTCAAATACATGCCTCTGCAAGCCGTTCTTGTTTTATCCCATTTGCTAAAATAGTTTTCACCAACAATATCTATCACTTTCATTATGATAATCCTTTCCTCTAAAAATCCCGGTTTATCTATTATTCAATTCTTTGACTGTTCATTGCAATATTTCTTGTTTTCTGTCTAACGGCACAATAAAAATCCGATCATTGGGCCTAAAAAGATTGCGAGATAAATCAGCGTGATCCACGGTTGGTAGTCGATATAGAATTCCCGGAAATTCAGGCTCCACGGATGCTTGATCAGCACCCAGCTGAAAACATCAAACACGATACAAATCCCAGCCCACAGAAGGCCGGTCAGCAACGCCTCGCCCATTCCCTTGCTGTCCATCGGCTTCATATGCAGCACATAAATATTGAATACCGTGTGCAATATTCCGATTCCCGTGACGCACACATAGGCGAGCAGAACCACAGCATAGACATACCAAAGTTTTGCATCCGCGCATAGGCCAGCATATCCGTTACATTTGATGTGACCGCCCCCGCCGACAGATAGACATCGTCCGGTTTCCAATCCCAATCGTTTCCAAGGTTGGCGCTCCCGTCGGAAATACAGCCGTCGTTTTTTTGGTATTACCCAGTCCACGGTTCCCGATTCACAATCATTTTTCCTTTGATTTTGACAATCTATTTCTTCTGTTTTCCATCATTTTCTGACTGTTTTCGATTTTCGTTTTTCTTTTTTTCTTTTAGCTTTTCCTTTGCCTTAAAAATGACTTCAATTAACATCCGATTTGCTATCTGTCCCATATTGTCACCTCCCGCACAAAACATCAAAGCTATTTCTCCAATCTCATCCGACAAACAGAAAGCCCTGTTCGTTCTCTATCCCAGCACCGCCACAATCAGGGCGCACAGCAAGCAGGGAACAAGACCAAGCGCCATGCCGATCACCGAGCGCGCCACATGATACTTCTTCTGGTGATACGCCTTGTCCATGTTCTCCGTTCCCGGCAAACGGATGCGCTTGACGTTGGCAAACAGCACCCAGTCCAGGAAAAAGCAGTCGTACCAATCCACCAGCAGCCATAGACCGTATGAGTACAGGAAGCCGGTCTTGAAATCCGTCGCTCCTGCCGCAAGCGCCAATGCCGTCAGAATGGATAAAACCAGCAACACTGCAAAGCCCTTTTTCAAGAACACCGGGGCACTGAGTACCTCGGTGGGAATGCGCTCATGGGTTTCAAAATATTTTTCCTGAATGTCCTTAGGGTAATCGTGGATCCACCAAACTGGTTTTTTGCACAGCGGGATCATGATCAGGCAGGTGAACAGGATCAGCGCCCCAACACATTCCGTTCCATAAATCGTCCAATTCACTGTTTTGTATCTCCTATAGCGCGTTCCAATATAACACGAAGATCAGCACACAACCTCGATAAATATGAGTGTGAATACCATCCCATAGACAATAGCAAAGCAAATCTGAAGAATCGTTACCAAAAGATCTGCCCCACCTGCCACGTTCAGGATATGGCTCATTCCAAAAAGAACAGATGACAACAGCATGGCTTTGACTACTCCGTACTTTAGCCACAGATTGCAAATGATTCCCCTGAAAAAGATTTCTTCCGCCATACCAATGCCAAGTGTCAAGAACAAATTGGCGAAAAGAAAGGCTGTTCTTTCAAATTGAAATTGGTTTAATTGCCTCCCTTTTTACTTTCCCGCATTGCCACGGTAATGCGAATAAACGGAGCAAGAAGAAGAAACATCACAATAACAGAGCCACCAAGCTGCCCATAAGACATCCACACATTTGATTCCGGTGGGCATGGACAAACGATTGCCATAACCACGCGAAATATCCAAAGCAAGAGTATAAAGCCGTAAATAACTACTGCTTCTTTATTCTTTGCAAATACTTTTTTTCCCCATAAAAGCAAAATTAGGCTTAACCCGGACAATAAAAACGAAAAGCACAGATTCACATAATTGATGGAAACTACCAGTGTAGCATATGGAATATACGAAGCCCAGCCAAACAACCACGGCATCGTAAAGTGCCACAGCCCCACCAACATGCTAATCGATGCACCTGTATAATACATAATCTGATAGTTTCTCATAATCCTTCGCCTCCAATGTTATTTCTGCTTGCGGTCTCCTCGTTGCTCCAAAAGTTTTTTGCGATCTTTTTTAGCAGAGGAATCAAGTGCAGCTCCAATACTTATTCCAAAACAAAGTCCCAAAGATAAGCCAATTCCGATACTGTTAAAAGATGTGCCGAGAGCAGTACCAATGCTGATTCCAAAGAGCATATAAATTGCCGTCCAGTTTGTAAGTGGTTTCTCCAAAACAAAACGTGGACCTTCCTGACCTTCTCCATCCGGCACAAATCCACATTTCTCGAGAATGCGCTGGGAAGCTCTGTTCTCCGGTTCAGTCTCCGCTTCGATAAATACAACATTCGCATTGCCAAAAGCCCACTGTGTCATAGCTTGAACTGCTTCTGTAGTATAGCCTTTCCCCTCTTGATCTGACAGAATACCATACCCTATTTCAACAACATTGTCTTTGACAGGTCCCTTAAAGCTGAGAGTACCAATATATGTATCATCCTTTTTCAACGTTATCTTCCAAGGTGCGTACCATATTCTATTTTCAGGATCACGCTCGCACCCTAACAGCATTTCACTGTAAGCAGAGCACAGCTCATCTGAGTCTGATGCTTCAATCATTATTTCAATTTCTTCATCAGACATTGGCTGAATCATCATTCTTTTCGTTTTCACACATAGTTCCTTTTTCTTCATTACACTATAAACTCCTTTTTGTTCTTTCCATAGTCATCCTTTATCAGTAAAATCGCATATAATTCATCCAATCAAACAATTCCTGCCACTTTAATCTATCTTCTGTCTTTGCAAATGCTGTTCTGCAGCTCACTTCATCCCATAGATTTCAACAAAATGTGACAGATGCACACCTATCTGCGTCCACATTTCGTCCATCCTGTCAGGCTCCCGGTCTGCAATCTCTATCATCACTGTTACCGGTGCTACAATTTCTAAAGCAAGCAGATTGGCATCAAATCTACGAATCAGATTCTTTTCCATCATTTTTTCTAACATCAGAGCAAACATTTCCTGATTTCCGGTCAACTGATGCTTTGATGTAAGTGACGCAATCTTTTCATTTCTATACTGCTCCATCGCGCAAAATCTTCTGACCTTTTGTATCTGTGGATCCTTCATCGTGAATCCAACTCGTCTCAGACAAGCTTCCTTGAATTCATCCAGCGATTCCGGTGTCTTATCCAAATTAGTTCTATTTCCGAAATTCTCATCATATTTTTGTTCCATCATAGCAATCAGAGAATCGAGAATGTCTTCCTTACCCTTATAATGCGCGTATATGGATGGACCTTTTATTCCCACAGCTTCTGCAATTAAATCAATGGATGTCTGGTCATATCCCTTTTGTGAAAATAAATCAAGTGCTGCTAAAAGTATTCTGTCCTTTGTTTTTATACTTTCCATTTCGTTTTCTCCAATCTTCATGTACCTAATATCCGTTAGGAACATTATACCTAATATCCGTTAGGAAATCAATATGCCATAAAAAAATAATCACCAATACAATAGGATTTCCTGTTTCTGTTGACATTTTCAAATACATGCCAAATAATAAGAGAAACATTGTATCGTTGGGGAGGATTTTTATGATTTACTTATCGCACTTAATACCAGATCAGGAATTGGCAGAGCTGTTTCGTGCTTATCCGGCAGGTCTTGAGACGATTGAATTTTCCATCGCCACCTGCCTGGATGACTTCACACATACTCTGCGGCAATACAGCAGACGAATTGAACAGATGAATCCTGCTGCCATTTCCGTCCACGGTCCTTTTCTGGATCTGAATCCGGCAAGCTACGATTCCTGCATTCAGGCGGTAACAAAGAAACGTTTTGAACAGGCATATGATGCCGCCAGAGCCTTGAATGCCACCAGAATCATTTACCACTCCTGTTTCGTTCCACAAATCAATTATTATGAGGGATGGGTAGAGCAGGCTGTTCCCTTCTGGAAATCTTTTCTGGATAATAAATCAACCAACATCACCATCTGTATGGAAAATGTTTTTGATGGTTTTCCAGACTACATAAGAGAAGTCATCCGCCAGGTGGATCATCCATCTTTCGGCGTCTGTCTTGATGTCGGTCATGCCCACGCATTTTCCTCCATTCCTATCACACAGTGGATTGACGAACTCGGTCCATATATCCGCCATATCCATATTCACGACAATGACGGCACAAGAGATAGCCATCTTGCCATCGGTGGGGGAACGATTCCGTGGACTGCTGTGACAGCTGATCTGCAAAAAAAATGCCCGGCTGCTGATTTCACAATTGAAAACAACAGCCGGGGTGATTTTATAAAATCTCTTAACTTTTTTCAGTAAACAGATGACACGCAACACTGTGTCCTGGTTTCAGCTCCATGAGACTGGGGCGTTCCTGACGACAAACTTCCATACAGTGCTCGCACCGATTTTGAAAAGGACAGCCGTCAGGTACATCCAGAGGACTTGGAGCCTCACTTTCAATACTCTCGATGGGTTTTGAGAAATCCATATGAATATCAAAAATAGCGCCCATCAATGCCCTGGTGTAGGGATGAACAGATTTTTCAGCAATGTCTTTGCCAGGTATCACTTCTACCAGATTGCCCAGATACATCACCGCCACCTGATGTGCAACACTCTGCACCAGAGCAATATCGTGACAGATAAAACCAATCGTAATCTGCTGTTCTTTTTGCAGTTTACTTACCAGTTCAATGATGGTTTTCTGGACAGAAACATCCAATGCTGCCGTGGCCTCATCCATGATCAGAATCTCCGGTTCCAATGCCAACGCCCGGGCAATAGCAACTCTCTGGCGCTGACCGCCGCTCATATTATGAGGATAGCGGTCTGCAAATTCCTCCGGAAGTTCCACCATATGCAGCAGTTTTTTCACAGCAGCATCCTTCTCCGAGGCTTTGATTCTTTTAAAATTCATTAATGGTTCACAGAGAATATCACGAATCTTCATTTTGGGGTTGAACGATGCCGATGGATCCTGAAATACCATCTGAATATTCTGACGATTCTGACGCAGTTCTTCCCCTTTCATTTTTGTAATGTCTTTTCCTCGATATAGAATTTGCCCATCGGAAGGAGTATCCAAAGAAACAAGAAAGCGCATGAACGTACTTTTACCACATCCGGATTCACCGACCAACCCAAGCGTTTTTCCCTTATACATTTTTAAATTGATATCATTGTTCGCAATCAATGTCCGTCCGCCGGAGGCTGCAAATCGACGAGTCACATGTTTTGCTTCGAGGATTACTTCATCATTTTCAAACAAACCGTTCACCTCCCAAAGATGGTACTGCATCCAGCAGAGTCTTTGTATACGCATTTTCAGATTCATGAAGAATATAATTGCGGTCACCCTGATCTTCCATCCGACCATTTTTCATGACAACGATATAATCCGACATATACGCAGCCACTCCAAGATTATGAGTGACTACAATAATTCCTGTGCCATAGGTATCCCGAAGCTGCAGCATCTGCCGGACAATCTGAGCCTGCGTCGTCACATCCAGCGCAGAAGTCGGCTCATCTGCCAGCAAAAGCTTCGGCTGATAAGTCATCGCCATAGCAATGCCCACCCGCTGGCGCATACCGCCGGAAAGCTGAAATGGATACGAACGCATAATGTTATCACCACTTGGAAGACGCATGCGCTCCAGCATTTGAACTCCTTTGTCCCAGGCATCCTTTTTTGAAATTTTTTCGTGCGTTCGTATGTATTCTATAAACACATCTCCGATTTTGCGGGTAGGATTCATCATCGCACCACTGTCCTGAAAAATCATCGAAATATCTGCGCCTCGAATTTTACGCCACTGTTCAGAAGAATAAGAAAGCACGGAAGTACCCTCAAATGTAATATCCCCCGAGGTCACTTTTCCTCCACCTGGCAGCAGTCCAAGCACCGCACGAATTACCGTGGTTTTACCACTTCCCGATTCGCCCACCAGACTGATAATCTGCCCCGGTTTCATACTGAGGTTGAAATCCTGCACAGTCGGAACATTTTTATAGGAGATGGTTGCATTTTTTATTTCTAACATCGCGCTTCCTCCTTATTCCGTTTTCGGATCCAGGATATCTCTCAGAGAATCTCCCAGCATATTAAAAACGACAACGACAACAAAAATTGCAATACCCGGAAAAATCATCAGCCATGGTGCCGTCTGCATACAGGCTCTTCCCTCATTGAGCATATAGCCCCACTCCGGTGTCGGCGGTTTTGCACCAAATCCCAGAAAGGAAAGCGCCGCCAGCTCCAGCATCATGGCTCCGATATCCGTCGCAGCCGTGATCACCAGAGTCGGCAATGCATTTGGCAGCATATAGCGCACCAGCATATAAGGTGTTTTTGATCCGGTCACAATGGCAGCAGAGACATAATCCCTGTTTCGTATTTTCAAAACCAGCGACCGCGCCAGTCTTGCATATTTCGTCCAGCTTACCAGCACAATCGCAATGATTGCATTTTTGATGCTGGCTCCCATAATACCAGCCACAGCCAGAGCAAGCACCAGACCGGGAAATGCCAGCATCATATCTGCAATACGCATGATTACAGCATCTATCCAGCCTCCAAAATAACCGGCAATAATTCCCAGAGTAGAACCAACTAGAAAAATCAGAGCAACTACACCAAAGGTAGAGGTCAGGGAGGCTCTTGCACCGTAAATGACCCGGGCATAAATATCTCTTCCCATCTTGTCCGTTCCAAAAATATGTTCTTTGCATGGAGGCAGCATCGCATCAGCCAGACTCCCCTTCAGCGGGTCCACGCCGCCGGAAACGATAGGAGCAAAAACTGCCGCCAGAATGATCAGCAGCGCCAGTACAAGGAAAACACTGAACTGCTTATATTTTTTGAAAAAATTAATCGCTTTCATTTTTGTCACTCCTTCAGGCGCATTCGAGGATCAATGTAAATATAGGATGCATCCACGATGAGATTAACCACCATGTAAATCAGACTCATCCACAGTACATATCCCTGAATCAAATTATAATCACAGGAAGTAATGGCAGACACTGCCAGATTGCCAAGTCCCGGATACGAAAAAATCACTTCTACCACCGAAGTTCCCCCCAGCAGGCTGCCAATCGACAGTCCAAACATGGTAATCAGCGGAAGCAGGGCGTTTGGAAAAACATTTCCCCAGATAATCTGCGACTTTTTTACGCCTCTTGCCTGTGCACCAATTACATAATCCTGACTCAACTCTTCCAATACGGCGGTGCGAACCTGCCTGGTGTATTTCGCAGCCATGGCAATCGCCAGCGTCAAGGCGGGGAGAAACAGACTCTTAAAATCTCCCGCCGAACTGATAACCGGAAATACCGGAACATACACACACAGCAGAAGCATCAACAGCAATCCTACCCAGAAATTTGGCATGGCACAGCCCAAAAACGTAATGCCGCGAATCAGAAGGTCAATCCAGCTGTCTTTGTACAAAGCGGATAATACACCAAACGGTACTGCCAGAATGAGCATCATCACCATGGACATCAACGCAAGCTTTAACGTCGGCACAATTCTTCCTGCCAACAACTCTATCACAGGCTTGTTCAGTGAATAAGACTTTCCAAAATCTCCCTGCAGGCAATTGCCCAGCCAACGGAAATATTGTACCAGAAACGGGTCATTCAGTCCCATCTCCTGGCGAGTCTGTTCTATAAGCTCCTCCGTCGGCATCACACCAGTGGCCGTGAACATATTCCGCACCGGATCTCCGGGAGACATATAGGTAAGTAAAAAGGTTATAAAGCTGATGCCAATCAACACGATAACAATATGTAAAATTCTCGTAAGAATTTGTTTTTTACTCAAAATAAACAACTCTCTTTCTTCTTGTTTAAGTGGCTGGTGTAATTTCTGTGCTCAGCCAGTAATAATCTGCTGTATGGATATGGGCGTTTGCTACATTTTTTGAGTAGATCATCGATGAATTGTAGTAACCATCAATCAGGACTGCTGCATCATCAACCAGGATCTGCTGCATCTGGAAAACAAGATCTGCACGTTTGTCGGGATCCATTTCTCCCTTTAATTCATTGTACAAGGCATCGTATTCCGGATTCGAGTAAGAACAGTAAGTGCTTTCTGTCGCCCAGTTCGCCATAAACGCAAGCGGATCTCCTGTACCAACCGTCGTCCAGTTATTGTTATTGAAATCATACTCACCAGCTGCCAGCTTGCTCCACTGATCGTCCGAAGAGCCATAATCCGCTGTACAGCCAATTCCAATTTCTGTCAGATACTGGATATGTGCGTCCGAGAAATCATTGAGCAGACGGTTTTCATAGGACACGTAGCGAAGATTGATATTCTCACCATCCAGTTCGCGGATGCCATCACCATCCGTATCCACGATTCCTGCATCATCCAGAATTTTCTTTGCTTTTTCCGGATCATAAGAATAAGGATTCTCAAGCTTTTCATAACCATAACTCAGATTGCTTGGCAAAACAGCAAAGCCAGGTGTGTACAGACCTCCGATGGTATTCGAATTGCAGATTGCATCATAATCAATGCCCATGAGAATTGCCTGGCGCAACGTCTTATTGGCAAGAACTCCATCAAAATTCATCCAGGAGAAGCCTGTGCGGACACCCGTTGCAATGTCTACCGTAAAGTTTGGATCCTCTTGGAATTTCTGAATATCTGCAACATTCGTGATATTTTCTACCAGATCCACCTGACCACTCTGCAAAGCCATCGTCTTGGCAGAAGCATCACCCATAAAGAGAATTTTTACCTCATCATAAGGAACTTCCTCTCGATAGTTCGGATTCTTGACCATATCGTAACCCACACCGACGCCATTGAACTGCTCAATCATATAAGGGCCTGTACCGATTGCACCATTGTCAAAATCCTTCATATCTTCTATATCCAGAATCGCCATCGTCGGATGCGCCAGCTGACCAGGCAGATTTGCATAAGGCTTGGAAGTAACAATCGTGATTGTATTCGCATCATCATCGGCTGTGACTGTCGCTTCGAATTCCAGATATTTTTCCGGTTTCGCGGAACCGGAAGGTCCCATTTCTTTCAGATAGTCAAAAGTCGCCTTCACTTTAGAAGGTGTCAGAAGACAGCCGTCAGAAAATGTAATGTCTTTTTTCAGTGTAATGACCCATTCCGTGTGTTCATCGTTGACAGTATAACTTTCTGCCAGCCATGGTTCCACTTCCATAGAGTCATTGAATTTAAAAAGACATTCACTGATGCCGTAACGCATACAGTTCCAACCGGAACTTTCTCCGGAAACGGTATTGACAGAACCATCATCGTACATCTGGCACCCAAAATTCAGGACTTTTTCACCTTCTGCTGTCTGTTCGCTTTTCGCACTGCTGTCACTGTTGCTACCGCTGCCGCCACAACCTGTCATGGAAGTCATAAGCATCACTGCGGCTAAAAATACTGATAGATTTTTTTTCATAGATATTCTCCCTTTCTTTTTCATTCACAAGATCACACGTTTCGTCGCAGAAAAAAAATGACCGGATGTTATTACATCCGATCAGAAAATTTTTATGAAAATAACTCCCGCAATCCCTATTTGTTTACACTACTGCTAAAAAGCATGAAAATGCGTACGAAAAAAGGATAGAACTCTCTAACTTTCAATAAAAGGATTTCTCATCGTCCGTAAGAACCTTTAAAGAAAATAAGCAGGTCTCCTGACTTAAGCATCAACACCCAAAACGCCTTCCCAGAGCCTTCACTCCAGTGACATATATGTTTTGGATTAGCTATCACAGTGACGGGATCGTCCCGGATTCTCACCGGATTCCCTTTTAATCGGACATTATATCCGAACTTACCTCCTGCGGCTTTATTGCCAACTTATGAATTTTATATTACAGACAAATTATGACATAAAGAGAAATAAATGTCAATGCACACTCTTCTATTATTTTTTCATACTTGACAAAAATTTCCAGATTATGCTATGCTCAATATCAAAAGTACGCAAAATTCCTGTGTCTTTCCGATACGCCAGACGGTCGGAAAGCTGAAAAGAGAATGGGGTGCAAATCCCCGCACGAAACGGTGCTGTAAGTATTTAGATTCTGCTGCGTCGGCGAAAGCCGGTCATTGGGGCAACCTGAGAAGGCAGCGGCAGAAATCGCCTGAGATACAAGTCAGAAGAACTGCAGGAAACGATCATGAACACAACATATCCTGTGTTGTGATATTATGCTACGAAAAAACGGTCGCAGCAATTGGAAAATCCGAAAAGGAGCATCCAGTTGCTGCGATTTTTTATGAATTGAAAATACAATCAAATGAATCATAAGGAGGTTTTCAAATTGCAATGAAAAAACATCTGGATTTGACGGAAGGAAATATCTGCAAAGCCCTCACCACTTTTGTCCTGCCCTTAATCCTTGGCAGTCTCATTCAACAGCTGTATACCACTGCCGATGCAATCATTGTGGGCCAGTTTGCGGGGAAAACGGGTCTTGCCGCCATTGACTCCGTCCACACCCTTTTCAAGTTTCCCCTCAACTTTATGAGTGGTCTTTCCGCAGGAGCCACGATCCTGATCTCAAGATTTTATGGCGCCAGAGATCCGAAAAGTCTTCACTGCTGTGTTCGAACTGCCCATACACTTGCATTGATACTGGGTATGATATGCGCAGCTGCCGGTGTCATGCTGACACCAGCTCTTTTGCACATTATGGACGTCCCGGAGGATATTTCCCCCCAGACACTTGCCTATTGCCGTATCTATTTCGGCGGCATCTGGGCTGTAATTCTATACAACATGAATACCGGAATTCTCCGCGCCTTTGGAGATTCCAAGCGCCCCCTGTACGTTCTGATACTGAGTTCTTTTCTGAATATTGCAGGAGATTTCCTTCTGGTAGGCACACTTCATCTCGGCGTCCAGGGTGCAGCCATCGCAACGGTATTTTCCCAGGCAGTCAGTGTCATTTTCACCTACGAGATGCTGGCAAAAACAGAACACTCACAGGATCAAAATCCTGTCTGGCATCCGCATTTTTGTGCTGAGCATATGACCTATATGGTCAAAATCGGTTTTCCTCTGGCTTTACAGGCCATGCTGTTTCCTGTTGCCAATTCCATTGTGCAGGCCAGCGTCAATGGCATGGGGACAAACAGCATCGCAGCATGGGGAATCTGTGACAAAATGAATATGCTGATCTGGCTTATTTCCGATGCCATGAATCCGGCATTGTCGACCTACACGGCACAAAATATCGGCGCAGGAAAATACAGACGAGTAAAAAAGGGAACGCTTCTTGGCACTGCCATGTCCTTTGGAGCAGTTTTGCTCATAAGCCTGATTCTGTATTTTGGCGCTGATTTCATTGGCCGATGGTTCTTATCCGATGCGGATGCGAAGGCAATCATCCCTCTGGTCGTACACTATACCCGCATGATGGCTCCGTTCTTTGTTTTTTATGCCATTGCGGAAGCCTTTTCCGGCGCCTGCTGCGGCATGGGTGACACTCTGAAGCCCATGGTGACTACTCTGATTACTGTTTGTCTGCTTCGGGTAGCCTGCATTTTACTTATTCTCCCCCATTATACTACTATGGAGTGCATCGTAGACATCTATATCGCTTCCTGGATTGCTGCCGGACTTTCTTTTTCTGCCATGTATATACGGAAGCTGAAAACGATGATGAGACAACAAAAGAGCCTTTAACCCTTGATTTACAGGGGAAAGGCTCTTTTGTTATTTATTTTTGAACAATATTAATAATCTTCTTTGGAACGTAGATTTCCTTGATGATATTGCCTGTCAGCTTATCAGCGATAGCAGCCTTACCAGCCTCAATCGCCTCTTCTTTGGATGCCTCGGCAGAGATGCTGATCACGGCTTTTGTCTTGCCATTGATCTGTACAGGAACTTCGATGGTATCATCTTTCATCGCTTCCTCGTCAGCTTCCGGCCATGTATTGTCAAATACGGATGTGTCATGACCATACTGTTCCCACAATTCCTCTGCAATGTGCGGAGCAAACGGAGCAAGAAGGATAATAAATGTCTCGATCGTCTCTTTATCGATACCGCCTGTTTTCTTCGCAAGCTCAATCAACTTGTTGTTGTATTCCATAAATCCGGAAACAACCGTATTCAGGCTGAAGCTTTCCAATCTCTGTGTAATATCGTATACCAGTTTGTGACGAATCTTCACCATATCCGGTGTCTCAGTCACATTCGCCTCCTTGCTGTCCAAAGCCAGCTTCCAGAAACGTCTCAGGAAACGGTTCACGCCGTCGATACCACGGTCATCCCACTCTGCATCGAGTTCCGGCGGACCTACGAACAGCTCATACATACGAAGGGAGTCACATCCGTAATCGCGTACCAAATCATCCGGAGATACCACATTTCCTTTGGATTTACTCATCTTGATACCATTCTTACCAGTGATCATACCCTGGTTAAACAGCTTCTGGAATGGTTCATCAAAATCAACCACACCGATATCATATAAGAATTTCGTGTAGAATCTGGAGTACAGAAGATGCAGTACCGCATGCTCTACACCACCGATATACATATCTACTGGAAGATATTTATCTGCCTTCTCTTTGGAAACCAGTTCTTTGTCATTGTGATTGTCCACATAACGAAGGAAATACCAGGAAGAACCTGCCCACTGCGGCATCGTGTTTGTCTCACGTTTTGCATCAGCACCACAGACCGGACACTTGCAGTTCACCCATTCATCAATAGCAGCCAATGGAGACTCACCTGTTCCGGTCGGCTCATAAGAATCAACCTCCGGCAGTCTCAGTGGAAGCTCTTCTTCCGGAACCGGGACATTTCCGCAGTGCGGGCAGTGAATGATCGGAATCGGCTCACCCCAGTAGCGCTGACGCGAGAATACCCAGTCACGTAATTTATAGTTAACCGTCGCTTTACCAATACCGCGTTCCTCGATGATATGAGGTGCTTCCTTCTTCAGCACAGCCGACTCCATACCGTTCCACTCACCGGAATTAATCATAGTTCCGGATGCCTCTGTATAAGCCTCTGTCATATCTTCAATTTCCTTACCATCCTTTGCGATAACCTGGATGATCGGGATATCAAATTTCTTTGCGAACTCAAAGTCACGATCGTCGTGAGCAGGAACACACATGATGGCACCAGTACCATAATCTGCAAGAACGTAGTCAGACAGCCAGATTGGTGTTTTTGCGCCATTTAACGGATTGATGGCATAGCTTCCTGTAAATACACCTGTCTTTTCCTTATCCTGAAGACGGTCTACATTCGACTTCATGGATGCGTCAAAAATATATTTCTCAACGGCTTCCTTTGTCTCCGGTGTTGCAAGGCTTGCAGCCAGCTTATGCTCCGGAGCCAGTACCATAAAGGTAGCACCGTAAAGAGTGTCCGGTCTTGTTGTATAGACAGTAATCTTCTCGTCTCTTCCGTCTACCGGGAAATCTACCTCTGCACCATAGGATTTGCCAATCCAGTCTGTCTGCATCTTCTTAACCTTCTCCGGCCAGTCCAGTTTGTCCAGATCATTTAAGAGACGGTCTGCATATTTTGTGATGCGCAGCATCCACTGGCGAAGGTTTTTCTTGGTTACCGGAGAGCCGCAGCGCTCACAGCATCCATTGACAACCTCTTCATTCGCAAGACCTGTCTTACAGGAAGGACACCAGTTGATCGGGAATTCCTTCTCATATGCCAGACCTTCTTTGAACATTTTTACAAAAATCCACTGTGTCCATTTGTAGAAATCCGGGTCTGTTGTATTCACTTCTCTGTCCCAGTCATAAATAGCTGCGATATCATTGATCTGTCTCTTGATATTTTTTACATTCTCTGCTGTGGAAATCGCCGGATGTACGCCCATCTTGATCGCATAGTTCTCAGCAGGGAGTCCGAATGCGTCCCATCCCATCGGATGAATCAGATAATATCCCTGGAGCATTTTGTATCTGCTCCATACATCAGAAATTACATATCCTCTCCAGTGTCCGACATGCAGTCCGTTTCCTGATGGATATGGGAACATGTCAAGACAGTAGTATTTCGGTTTTTTGCCATCGTCTACGTTTACCGGATTTTTCTCCCAGTTTGCACGCCATTTGGCTTCGATTGCCTTATGATTATAAGGTACACTCATGATTGTTTCCTCCTCTGTCTACCCGTCTGTCACGGGAAAAGCCCCTTACAACAGGGGCATTTTTGTCTTCTGATAATTTTACTGTTAATAGAACCTTTTGTCAAGTATGTCGGTCCCAATGAATCTATTTCTTTATAAGGCCCAATAAATCTATTTTTTATTCACATTCACAAAGATTCCTGTTTCTTTTGTACGCCGGCAAAAAACATTTGTAGTTTACTCACAACTGTTGTATAATAATTTAGTATATATTTCAAACAATCCAAATTCAAAACTACATAGAAAGGAAGACGCTATGAAAGAATTATTTAACAAGTGGACCAGCATCAGCCTTGTAAAGAGAATTCTCTGCGGACTGGTGATTGGTGTCATTCTTGGACTCGTGTGTCCGAAAGCAACTGGTATTGCCATTTTGGGAGATGTTTTCGTTGGTGCTCTGAAAGCCATTGCACCGATTCTCGTCTTTTTCCTGGTCATCAGTTCCCTTTGCAACGGCGGAAAAAGTCACAGCGGTGTTATTAAGACAGTCATCATCCTGTACATGCTCAGCACCTTTATGGCCGCTTTGATTGCAGTCATTTCCAGCACACTGTTTCCTGTTACTCTGACTCTCGCAGAAGCAGCAACAGACACAGCAGCACCACAGGGTATTGTGGAAGTTCTGCAATCACTTTTAATGAACATTGTATCCAACCCGGTAAATTCCCTTGCAAATGCAAATTACATCGGAATTCTGTCATGGGCAGTACTCCTTGGTATTGCTTTCCGTGCAGCCGGCGATGCAACGAAAAAAATGCTTCAGGATATTTCTTCCGGAATTTCCAAGGTTGTAACCTGGATCATCAACTTTGCACCGTTTGGTATCCTTGGTCTTGTGTTCAATACTGTTTCCACCAACGGACTGGATATTTTCACAGAATACGGAAAACTCCTTGCCGTTTTAGTTGGTTCCATGCTGTTTATCTACTTTGTGACAAACCCAATCCTCGTATACTGGTGCATCCGTCAGAATCCATATCCGCTGATCTTCAAATGTCTGAAGAGAAGTGCGATCACAGCATTCTTCACAAGAAGTTCCGCTGCCAACATTCCGATTAATATGGAAGTATGTCAGGAAATGGGATTGGACAAAGACACTTACTCCGTTACCATTCCGCTTGGTGCGACCATCAACATGGACGGCGCAGCCATCACCATCACAGTTATGACTCTCGCTACCGCACATACACTCGGCATCAGCGTAGATATCCCGACAGCCATCATCCTCAGCATTCTGGCAACCTTATCTGCCTGTGGTGCTTCCGGTGTTGCCGGCGGTTCTTTACTTCTGATTCCGATGGCATGTTCTCTGTTTGGTATTCCAAACGATGTCGCAATGCAGGTAGTCGGTGTTGGATTCATCATCGGTGTTGTACAGGATTCTGTAGAAACAGCACTGAACTCTTCTTCCGACCTTCTTCTGTCAGCATCCGCTGAATTCAGAGAATGGCGTAAGCAAGGCAAAAAAATTGTATTTTAAAAATTTTCAGGAGCGGTCAAAACAGCCGCTCCTGTTTTTATGCCTGCTTTTGGAGCAAACCTTGAATTATTCGGAAGAAACTGGTAAAATGTCTTAATAAATTCAAGAAAAAGGAGAAAAAAATGAAAAAAAAGAAAGGAAAAGTGCTTCTCATTCTGGCAATTTTGCTGGTGTTAGGTATTTATTATTACGTAACGATTCCCGCAATCAATATTCATGCAAGCGGCTTCTGGGTATCGTTGATTGTGATTCTTCTTCTGCTGCTGATTCTCTGTATGGGCAGAAATCTTCGTGTCCGCAGCTTTGACGATCTGCACAACATCCGGGAAGAGATTAAAGAAAGCAAACTTACCCGCCTGCTTGCAGGTCTGATCATTGTTGTAGCTGTTGTCTATCTCGGAGGTTCCATTCTGTCCTCTCCGATTGTCAACGCAAAAAAATATCAGAAGCTTCTGGAACCCGAAACAGGCAATTTCACGGAAGATATTGATCAGGTCAATTATAATCAGATTCCACTGTTGGACAAGGATTCCGCAGAGCTTCTCGGAAATCGCAAGATGGGAAGTATGGTAGATATGGTATCTCAGTTTGAGGTCAGTTCTCTGTATTCCCAGATCAACTATCAGGGTCGACCGGTGCGTGTCACACCACTGGTCTACGCAAGTCCGGTCAAATGGTTTACCAACCAGAAAAACGGAATTCCGGCATATATTTCCATTGATATGGCAACGCAGAATACAGAGCTGGTGAAGGTTTCTCAGGGCATCAAATATTCCGAGTCAGAATACCTGAACCGCAATATTTACCGCCATCTGCGATTCCGTTACCCAACCTACATTTTTGATCAGCTGAGTTTTGAGATTGACGAAGAAGGTACCCCTTACTGGATCTGTCCGGTCAAGGATTACACAATCGGACTGTTCGGCGGCCAGACCATCGGACGCGTCGTTCTCTGCAATGCCGTGACAGGCGAGTGCCAGTCTATGAAAGTAGAAGACTGTCCTTCCTGGGTCGACCGTGTATATCCCGCAGACCTTTTGATTCAGCTTTATGATTATCATGGTACACTGAAAAACGGTTTTATCAACAGTGTACTGGGACAGAAAGGCTGTCTGCAGACTACAGACGGCTACAATTACCTTGCAAAAGATGACGATGTCTGGGTGTATACCGGTGTTACTTCTGTCAGCGGTGACCGCTCCAACGTTGGTTTTGTCCTGATGAATCAAAGAACAAAAGAAACGAAATATTATGAAGTAGCTGGTGCGGAAGAATATTCTGCGATGGAATCTGCAGAAGGTCAGGTACAGAACCTTGGGTATCGTGCAACCTTCCCTCTGCTTTTGAACATCTCCAACGAGCCGACTTACTTTATCGCCCTGAAAGACAATGCAGGACTGGTGAAAAAATATGCCATGGTTAACATTCAGAAATACCAGAATGTAGCCATCGGCGATACGGTATCTGCCTGTGAAAAAACGTATGTGAAGATGCTTCGTTCCGGCGGAGGTTCTGTCGCTTCCGAAGCTGCAGAGGAAACCATCACCGGCACCATTAAGAAAATGGCTCAGGGTGTTGTTGACGGAAACACACATTTCTATGTTGTTCTGGAAGAAAGCGATCTGATTTTCGATATACCAATCGTAGACTATATGGAAATTGTAAAATACGATACAGGCGACAAAATTACCATCACTTATGTCGAAGGAGACCCTGTCTGCACCGTATCCGGCCTGAAAAGTAAATAGCCCAAAAATGTAACATAAATACAGCGGATTCCTCCCCCAATAGGAATCCGCTGTATTCATATATAATCTGATATTTACAAATGAACTAGTTTTCTTCTCCCTCTGCATCCAATGCAGCTTTCGCAGCAATCTCTCTCTCCTGAATATCATTCGGAGCCTGCTCATAACGTGCAAATTCATACTCAAAGGAACCGCTTCCGCCAGTCATGGAGCGAAGATCTGTAGAGTATCCATAAATCTCCAGCTGCGGCACATCTGCTTCAATAATCTGGTTGCCATTGTGGTCTGGATTCATACCAAGCACACGTCCACGGCGTTTGTTCAGATCACCCATAACATCACCGGTAAATTTATCTGGTACCGTTACTTTCATAGAAACGATCGGCTCAAGCAGAACAGGACTTGCATCCATAAAGCCTTTCTTAAATGCAAGAACAGTAGCCATCTTAAATGCCATCTCAGAAGAGTCAACGGTGTGGTAAGAACCATCGTATAACGTAGCTTTTACGCCAACAACCGGATATCCTGCCAGAGGTCCTTTCAGAACGCATTCCTGCAGACCTTTTTCCACAGCAGGGAAGTAGTTCTTCGGAACAGCACCGCCTACGACAATCTGTTCAAACTCAAATGGAGTTTCCAGATCACCAAGCGGCTCAAATTTCATCTTAACATGACCATACTGTCCATGTCCGCCGGACTGTTTCTTATGCTTGCCTTCTACGTCAGAAGACTTGCGGATTGTCTCACGGAATGCAACTCTCGGTTTGTCAAGATCTACATCTACTTTGTATCTCTCAGCCAGCTTGCTGCAGATAATCTCCAGGTGCTGGTCACCCATACCATATAACAATGTCTGACGGTTTGCTGCATCGTTGACGTTGCGGATCGTCAGATCCTCATCCATCATCTTAGCCAGAGCCTGGGAAATCTTATCTACGTCAGCTTTATTCTTTGTCTTATATCTCTTATAAGTATAAGGTGTGGAAATCACTGCACGCGGATAAATCACAGGCATTGCTTTTGTAGAAAGAGTATCACCTGTCTTTACGCGAACCAGCTTACCGATCGCAGCAATATCTCCTGCATGCACTTCAGGAACCTCCAGAGGTTTATTTCCTTCCAGAACATACAGCTTGCTCAGTTTCTCTTCGCAGTCACGCTCTGCATCATATAAAACGTCTGTATTTTTGATAACGCCGGAGCAAACCTTGATCATCGAATATTTACCGATGAACGGATCCACAATTGTCTTGAATACATATGCAGATTTTGCTTTCGTGAAATCATAATTTGCTTCAAAGATTTCATTTGTCTTCTGATTCAGTCCGTTGCATGGACGTTTGTCAGCACTTGGGAAATATCCAATAATATCATCCAGAAGATTGGAAACGCCTCTCAACTCAGTCGGTGCACCCATACATACCGGTACAATACTTCCATCCTGTACATTCGTAGCCAAAGCAGCAGAAATCTCTGTGATAGAGAATTCATCTCCCTCAAAGTAACGATCCATGAACTCTTCACTCGTCTCTGCCACAGATTCCAGAAGGACTTCACGGTATTTATCCAGATATTCCTGAGAGTATTCCGGTACCGGGCATTCCTGTTTGCCGCCCTTATCGATAAACTTACGTCCGGCTTTCTTGACAACATTTACATATCCTACAAATTTACCATCCTCACGAATTGGGAAATGAAGAGGCGCAATTCTCTTGCCATAAAGTTCTGTCAGATCTTCTACAACCTTACGGTAGCTGACATCATCCTGATCCATACCAGTTACGAAAATCATTCTTGGAAGTTTATATTTCTCACAGATATCCCATGCCTTCTGTGTTCCAACCTGAACACCGGCTTTGCCGGAGACAACAATCACTGCAGCGTCGGCTGCGCTCACGCCCTCTTCCATCTCACCGACAAAGTCAAAATAACCAGGAGTATCTAAAATATTAATTTTAAATTTATCCCAAACAACCGGAACCAGAGATGTAGAAATGGAAAATCCTCTTTTAATCTCTTCCTTATCAAAATCACTCACTGTGTTTCCATCTGTTACTTTACCGAGACGGCTGGTCATACCGGACAAATATGCCATTGCCTCAGCCACAGTTGTTTTGCCTGCACCGCCGTGGCCTAACAGGACTACATTTCTAATTCGGTCAGTTCTAAAAACGTCCATATGTAATACCTCCCTAAACTTAATATGTCCATATTGTACTAAATTTTTGAACACTATTCAAGCATTTTCGGTAAAATATACAAGTTTTTTTGAACCTTTTATGGCAAAATGCAAAAATCCTTCCAATACAGGCTTTTCATGGGCCATAATCATGTGCAATTTCGTTGTTTTCCTATCACTTTATTTAATTTTTACTGCCTTCACAGAAGAATATGCTCCATACACCTTCTTTCCGCCCACAGTTCTGTAGGCACGTACCTTATAATAATACGTCTTTCCTGTTGTCAGCTTCTTATTCGTGCAGGATACAGTGCTTCCTTTCTTGATGGTTGTCACAAGGCTATATTTTCCATTTTTGCTGGATGCACGATAAACCTGATAGCCGGAGGCTAAGCTTACCTTTTTCCAGGTTAAGACAGCCTGTTTTCTACCTGCTTTGGCTGTAAGAGATGGTTTTGCCGGTTTTTTGATTGCTGCCTTTGCAGTCGTAACAGAAAAATTCTTTTCATACTGGCTCTGGATTGAGGTTCCCCATGTAGAGGAAACTGCCTGCACTCCATAATAGTACACACTTGCGGCAGTTACAGCAGAATCTTTATAAGTACATGCTGTTGTCTCCGCAATCTGCTTATAAGTGCGCTCTCCCTCTTTTCGACGGAGGATACGATACTTCTCGGCATACGGATATGCCTCCCAGGTAATAGATGCCGTACTGGCTGTCACCTGACTGCTTTTCAGCACTGGTTTTCCCGCTTCAAAATTACTCTTAAGATCTGCCCCTACGACTACATGGCACACTGCTGAAAATTTACCATCAACCGTCAGACGAATATTCGTCTCACCCAGTGTGACCGGTGTCACCTTTCCGGATGCATCCACAGAAGCTACTTTGTCATTGTCACTTTTCCATACCAGAGATTCTGCCTTCGCACCCTGCGGACTTAAAACATACTCCAGCTGGCGGGCACTTTCCCCCGTCTGAAAGCTGAAGGAATCCGGTGTGAGCGTAACACCTTCCGCCGCAATCGGTTTCTCCAAAACTGTCACGGTACAGCTTGCAGACACACCATTAGAAGCTGTAACTCTCACAGATGCCGTTCCCACGCCAACAGGAGTGACCAGCCCTGCATTTACCGTTGCAACACTGTTATTGCTGGAACTCCAGGTCACATCCGCAGCTGCATCTGACGGTGAGATCGTATAATTTAACTGCACCGGAGCATCTCCCGGATAAAAGCTCAGAGAACCGCTGCTCAGGCTGATGCTCTCCACCGGTTTCGGCAAACGTGCATTTGCATCCTGAAGAAGCGAAGTCGCCTCATAGACTTCATTTGATGTAGCGTCAATCGTAGTTAATACCGACAGCGCATACGCATATGCACTGTCCATTCCTGCCACTGAAGGCCATGATGTACGGCCCGCATTTGCTACTCCCATCGCCCGAATCAGAGCATCTTTATTGGCAGCAGTAAAATATGTTTTCTGTGTCGATGGATCATATCCTGTGATATCAGACCCTCCGGTGACTGTAAACATGACACGCACCACAGAACCGTCCGAAGGCTTACTTCCCGAATTTCCCATTCCCACGTTCATATAGGTATCATCCAGCTTATAGGTCCAGCCCGATGAGGAAATGTAAGAAAACTCTGTCAGATCAGGGGCATATTTATTGCTCGATTCCAATACATAGGGCTTCCCCTCCCAGTCTGTTGCATTTGCCAAAATATCCTGTATGCAGGAAGGAAGGCTGACATATCCACTGTCCACATTTTTAATTCCTTCCAGATACCAGCCAAAAGAAGAACTCTCTGTATACTGCAGGCTGACTCCATGTTCAGCTGCCGCACGAATCAGAACATCTGCTGTCGTCTCTCCGGAAGTAAATTCCACCTGCACAGGGTCCAGAATCATTCCCTGCCCAAGCGTACTCTTCTCAATACAAAGCGTCAGTGTATCTGCATACGCACTCACCTGAAAAACACCCATCACGCCGACTGCTGCACACGCAAACACGGCTGCCTGCTTCATCTTTTTCCAAAACTTTTCTTTCATACTCTCACTCCTATTCGTTTTATCATTATTTTTATCTCTGAATCAGCCCATACTTTCTCTTGATTCGTTCCAGCTTCTCCAGAAGCGGTCGGCTCATAAACCACAGAAAAATGACGGTGGAGGTCGCCTGCACCAGATCCACCGGAGCACCGGAGATGTAAAACGCAATCAGGCTCTTCTTCGTGATATATCCATACGACATCAGAATCGCCGCCGGATTCATGATTCCTCCGAAGATAAAAAATACACTCAGAAATCCATAGATGCACAAGTGAAGTTTCTTCGCTTTCAAAATACCTTTCTGGAACAAAATGCCCGCCAGAAAACCGATCATCCCATAGGAAAACATCTGCCATGGTGTCCACGGTCCCTGTCCAAAAAACATATTGGAGACCATCATGATCATGCAGCCCACCAAAAATCCCGCCTCACCCCCAAAGGATATCCCTGTGAGAATGACAACCGCCGCAATCGGCTTAAAGCTCGGCACCATAAAAAACGCTGCACGCCCTGCCACTCCGATTGCCGCAAGCACTGCGATCACCATGATTTCCCTGGCCTGAGGTTTTCTTCCCTCAAAGACCAGGAAAAACGGCACCATGGAAAACAGAATGACCAAAAGACTGAATAACAAATATTTTCTTCCATGATAGACCCTCACTGAAAGATACAAGATCAAAGGAACCGTCAGTGCAAACAAAATCAGTGCAATCCAGGTGCGCTTTTCTACCCGGCCCTTGTGAATCGGCTGAATGATCAGACCATCTTCACGAAACTCATACTCTTCATATTCCGTTTCAGAAACAGAACAGTTCCCTGTCCCGTCCCTCCCATACCTGCCATTGTTACTGTCTGCTCTGTTCCAGAAACGGTCTATAAACTGATCTAACTCAGTTTCTGTAAACATGCTGCCACCTCCTTTGCTGTGACAGCATGCGGAAAATACTTTCTTGCCATACGGTTGGCTGCTGTCGTATAGAAATTGTTTCCGGCAAAAAATTCTCTGGCCGGCTTACTGGTCACAATGCTTCCCTGAAAGAACAGACCAACCCGGTCTGCATACTCAGCCACAAATTCCACATCATGCGAAATCAGAAGAATCGTAATGCCATGTGCCTGCAGACGCTTGAGGATTCCTCCCAATTCCTGCTTGTACTCTGCATCCAGTCCCTTCGTGGCCTCATCAAGCAGAAGAATCCTGGGCCTTAGCAGCAGCACTTTCGCAAGTGCCAGCCTCTGCTGTTCCCCACCGCTCAGATCATACGGATGACGATCCAGCAGTCCTTCCAGCTTTGTCAGACTCACAATTCCCTCGATTGCTTCCGCCTTCTTCATTTCTATCGGATATTCCTCCGATTGCTTCTCCTTTTTACCTCCTATGATCGAATAGAGATCCTCACGAACTGTCTTCTTGATAAACATACTCTGTGGGTTCTGCGGCAAAATGCCCAGATACCCCCGATACAGTTCCCGATCGGAATAAGAACGGATATCTCTGCCTCCAATCAGAATCTTTCCGCGATACGGCTTTCTCACCCTGCTGATGAGAGACAGCACCGTACTTTTTCCGGTGCCATTCCCGCCTACCAGCGCATAAAACTCCCCCGCCCTGACTTCCATGGAAAAATCCTGCACCACATCCCTTCCGTTTTTCTCATAACGAAACCAGAGTTCTCTTGCTTCGATGATATTCGGTCTGTCATTCTCCTTCTTCGTTAGTAAATCTGCAGAAACACCCGCATCAATCCGTTTTTTCTGGCAGATTCTATCCAGCCATCTTCGTCCCTCACTGACAGTCAGCGGACAGGGCTCTTCACTGTCTGCCTCCGCATAGATCCGCATGGGAGCAGGCATAGAGAGAAACATCCCCTGATCTTTTTTCTTCAGTTCCTCCCCCACCTGCCTCGGCTTTCCCTCACAGATGATTTCACCTTTATCCATCACAAACACCCGGTCTGCCCAGGGAATGACATCCTCAAGCCGATGCTCCGTCAGGATCACCGTTGTCCCAATGTCACGGTTAATCTTCTTCACCGTCTCCAGAAAATCCGAAGCCGCAATCGGATCCAGCTGTGACGTCGGTTCATCCAAAATCAAAAGTCTCGGATGCATAGCCATGACCGCCGCCAGATTTAGAAGCTGCTTCTGGCCTCCTGACAGTTCTGTCACATTTTTGTAAAACCACTGGTGGATTCCGAAATAGCTCGCCATCTCCGCCACGCGAAGACGTATCGTGGCATTGTCATAACCAAGACTTTCCAGTCCAAAGGCAAGCTCATGCCATACCTTATCCGTCACAATCTGGTTCTCCGGATTTTGCAGCACATATCCAATCTCCTGGCTCTGCACCCGCTGCTCAATGGTATCCATCGGTCTCTGACAATATATAATTTCTCCTTCCTTCGTTCCGTGAGGGGACAGAACCGTCTTAAAATGACGAAGCAGCGTACTCTTTCCACATCCGCTCCTGCCGCACAAAACGTTCAGACTTCCCTCCTGTATGTCCATATTTATATGATGTAGCGACTCCCGGTCTGTATCTGGATAGGAAAAGCTGAAATTCTTTACTTCTATCAGATTCACGGCTCTGTTCCTCCTTCTTTTGCAATCTCTTCATACATCTGCCGATAAGTAAGCGTCATCTCATTTCCAATATAACTGCGGCTCCTTTTCATAGCCAGTGCTTCCGCCACATCCAGAAGCAGGGGCATCAGACAGAAAAATCCAAAGCACACATAGACCGCCAGCGCCAATGCCAGGTCGCAGGATACCTGCGCCGTTTTTCCCTGTACCACAATACCGGCAAGCAAGATCCTTGGATTATACTGGGCAAAAGCCGCCCCCTGGCTGCATCCGATGATCATGACTGCTGACAATGCCAGCATGGTGCCCAGAAGAACTCTGTCCCTTTTCGTAAAACGATAAATAGAAAATGCGGTTCTTCCCGGCAGGCCATATCCTCTGCTCTTCATGGAATCCGCCGTCTCAATGGCATTTTCCAGCGCCCATGTAACAAGAATGGAGACCATATTCAACGCATACCGGATTTTCTTCATCCGCTTTCCGTTGCTTACATCCATCCCCACACATTTCTGCCCGTTTCGAATCACCTTCATCTGTGCGGTAAAACGCGGCACAAACCGAAGTGCCATGGACAACATCAGAGAAAGAGCCGGTATCACCCTGCCAAACAGATAAATAAACTTGTCACTTGTCATCACTTTGTTGTAGCACGAAAACCATAAAATCACGATAAAAAGCACACAGCCCAGCACAATACCATAGACCAGTGCCTCCAAAGTCACCCAGTTACCGCTGCTCTCGATATAGAGAAGAGGCGTAACGCCATAATGGTTGAACATGGGATTGAGCAAAGCCACAATCACCAGTGACGGAAGCGTCACCAGAAAATTCATTTTTAAGATCTGTCTGATTCCACACAGCCACATCGCATAGGCAATCGCTGACAAAAAAGAGATTACAAGAAAAACAGGATGCTGCACAAACATCGTAAAGCCCAGAACCACAGCAAAATAGAAAAAATTCAACACAGGATGGCATCTTGAAAACGCATCGCCCCTGTCTCTTGCCTCATCATTCATAATACTGGTCCCCTACATCCGAACCAAGCGTACAGGTATATCTCCACTGAATGACATCGCCGTCTTCGAGTGTATAGCTGGAGCATCCATAGTTTGGATACCAGCCGTTTACGTTGTACATCCATCCGGAATTCTGGCCGCAGTCAAACTCATACAGGTTGTTGATGCCCTCCACATAATAACTGTTGTACATCGGTGTCCAGCTGGACTCCATCTGAATCCCTGTCTCATTGCAGACACGCTTGAGCACATCAAAAACCGTCTCTCCCTGCGTAAATTCTACCTGTGATTCATAAAGAATCCAGCCATCCGAAGGAACAAACTCCGCCTTCGAAGATTTCAGATCATCCCAGTTATCCAGAATCGTCTGACAGTCAATCGAAATCGTACAGGTCAGAGCATTACTCTGCGTATCGTCCATATCCTCCGAAGAATCCTCTCCTACAGAGTCTGTCTGTTCATCAGATGAGGTATCATTGTCCTGTGAACCTTCCTGTGTGGTCTCTTTTTTCTTCTTTTCCGAATTGTCATCCGCCTTCTCATCATCCGAAGAACCTGTTGTAGAGCCACCGACCAGATAAAATCCCTCTCCTACCTGTGTTACCGAAAACGTAATGGAAGATACTTCTCCATCCTTTCCATTCACCGTCTCAATCACGGCGTCATCCAGCTTATAGAGAGCAGAATCCTTATAGACGCAAAACAGCACTTTATCGGCATCCCACTGCTCGTTCAGTGTGACTGTCAGTCTCGCCGGTGCCGCCATATTCATCTCCTGCGTGGTAATGGCAAGTGCATAAGGAGCATTGTTGGCAGCTTTCTTCACTTGTTCGGTACCTTCCTCACTTATCTTGACAAGCAGACGCTGCTTTTGTGGGTTCTGCACCTTCTTTCCCTCATACGCCCATTGATATTGGATTCCATCCTCTGTCTTACCATTAAAATAGAAGATCCCCTGCTTTCCTGCGATGGTTGCCATCTGCGCTTCTGTAATCACTCCATCCTTCGGAATCTCATTTTTCTCCTTCAAAGGTTCCACATCTTCTGTGCTCTCTTCGTCTTCCTCCATGGCATCCGCCACTTCTTTGGTAATCTGCGGGACATCACTTGTGCCCTGACTCTGACAGCCGGTCAGAAACACCAGGCACAGCAGCAGGCTGCATATCCTGAGCACGATACTTCTTCGTCTGTTCATAAACTTCTCCCTCTTTTTATTTCATTCCAGTCGGTTTTCCATTTTTTCTCTTTCTGTATAAAAAGCGAACGCACTCCAGGATTCCCCAGGCTCCGGCACCTCCTGCCATTCCCATGGCAAATGGAAGGCTCTGCCTTCCTGTCTCCCTCCCCCTTTGCGGTTCAGCCACATCGTCACCTCTCTCCGATTCCACCTCTGAAAAAGGCAGCGCATCAAACTCCAATTCTTCCTCATCCGGTGTCCACTCTTCTGCGTCAAAATTCCAGCCGTCTTCTTTGGTTTTACTTTTTGATTTTGAGGAAGCAGTCTTTCCTGCTCCGGAAGACGAGGTTGTTTTCGCAGTAGAAGCAGCAGAACTCGTTGTTTTTCCTTTTGTTTTTGTACTGCCGCTACTCTTCCTCACAGAAGTACCACTCCCACCGGGTGTTGCTGATGGCTTTGGAGTCGGCGTTGCAAGTCCCGTACCGTTTCCGTCTCCTTTTCCGCCCTTTTTGATTGTCACATCCGACATGTCATAAAGACCGGTCTTTCCGTTTTTCAGTCGCTGATAGGCAGTCATCGCATAGTATCCCTGCTCTGTCGCCATACCATTGACTGTGCCCGCTGCACCACCGCCATTGTTCTGTGCACCGGCTTTCACGTGCATGAAACCACTTCCATCAATATGATAAGAAAGAAGATTTTCCATCGTCCAGTTGCCGCCCTTAATAAAACGTTCATCCGTCTGTGGGTCGATTCCAAGACTGCATAACGCCACGATTACCTGTGCACAGGACTCCTCCGTCTCCACACCGACCGTCGCATAACCACCGTTATCGAGCTGAATGCTGCTGAGTGCCTCCAGCCCCCGGTCAATGGCAGCTGTCACTTCTTCATAGCCCGCTTTGTTGTAATAAGGAGCCAGCGCCTGCAGAGCCATGGCTGTCACATCGGAGTCCGGCACATTTCCCATCATGGCCCATCCTCCGCCGTTTATTTCACTGCCGACCAGATACTCGAGCAATATCTCTTCTGTCGTCTGTATCTGAACCGATGCATTCTTCGGAAATGAATATTCCGGATTTGAATTCAGCGCCAGAAGCGCCCAGATCGGACCGTTGAGTCCCTGTCCTTTGACTTTGTCAAAATCCGATAAATACTGAAACAGGTTATAGCCGCCGACATTTCTGGCATCCTTTCCCATCGCAGTCAGAGAGAGCACCCGCTTCGAATACTCTGTATATTTGGAAGTATTCGTCAGGATTCCGTGCTGTTCTTCTATGTAGTTCGCCGTATGATTATAATAAGTAGAAAAATACGAATCCTGAAGACTCATCCCGCTTCTCGCCAGGCCCAGCACAAACCACTCACTTCCCACCGTCGGACTTTTGTCAATCGACAGCATATACTGCTTCGTCTCCTTCATCACTTGGGAAACACTTTTCTTCAGCTCATTCGCACCCTGCATGACCGTGACTTCACATACGGCACGCATATCCGGATGTTCGTTTACCTTCGCTGTGATCACAGCCTTCCCCTTCTTCTCAGCCGTCACAACACCTTTTTCACTTACCTTAGCCACCGACGGATTGCTGCTCGACCATGAGACGGTGTATTCCTCTGTCACAGATGCCGGAACCGGCAATACCTCCAGCGTCCTTTTCTGACCTTTGTTAATTTTCAGCGTCTCATGATTCAGGCTGATTCCCTCCAGTCCTGCCGGAAGATCCACCACCAGAACACTGTTCAGTGTCCTTGCACTGCTGATATAAAAATCACCGTTTTCCTGTACGACCGGAGACAGATCCAGAAACGAATCCCCCAGATCACGCAGCACCATCGATCTTGTCAAGGCTTGATACCCCTCCACTGCAGGCAAGGTCATCGACAACGGTGTCATCGGCTTATATGCCTCGCCTGTCCGGATATCTGTATAGCGAATCTGCTTGTACAGCACAATCTGCGGCGATGTCTTCTCATATTGGCGGACAAGCTTTTCGAGCATCTCCTGTGTATCGGTGCCATCTGTAATCTCCAGTTTCACATACCAGGGATTACCCGTGACGGTAAATCCACAATCCGTAGACAGGACCGCCGCAATCCGTTCCCGCACAGTCCCAAGCTTCTCCACAATATCCGGAGAAATCTGCTCTTTTTGTGATTCCTCAAGCGCATCATACGCATCCGAGGCCGCCAGAAACTCCTGCATCACCGAAGACTCCAGATCCGGCGTCGTCTGCTCCACAGCCGCCAGGACCGCAGCAGCAATCTCTGATACAGAATACTGCCCGTCCTTCCCCGCCTGCATACTTGCTTCCTCATTTTCATTTTCTTGTTGTGCCGTCTGTTCCGAAGGAAGCGTATCCCCCGATACCGGCAGTACACTCCCCGTCACAAGACACGCATGCAAAAGCAATATAAAAATTGTTTTCTTTTTCATAGATGTCGTCCATTCCCTAATATGGCATAAGCCCTCCGGCAAATTGCCGGAAGGCTCGTTCTGCCTATTTCGTTTTGACTTTCTTTACTGCCGAATAGCTTCCATATACGTTCTTTCCATTTACTGTTCTGTATGCACGGACTTTGTAATAATAATTCTTTTTCGATTTCAGCCTGCTATCAGTATAAGAGACTGTGCTTCCTTTTTTGATCGTTCCTACTCTTGTATATTTGCCATTCTGGCTTGTCGCACGGTATACGGCATAACCGGATGCGCCGGATACTTTAGACCATTTCACGGTAACCGATGTACCTTTTGCTTTCGCACTGGAAAGTTTCACAGCAGCCGGTACAATCTTTGCAGTCTTCACAGAAGAGAAACCGCTGTAAACCTTCTCACCGGATATGGTCGCATACGCACGTACTTTATAATAGTAAGTCTTGCCGGTTGTCAGTTTCTTGTGCGTATAGCAAATTGTCTCACTCTCTGTAATTGCAGCAATCTTCTTGTAAGTGCCGCTCTTGGAGCTCTTTGCATATACCTGATAACCATCTGCCTCAGAAAATTCGGACCATGTCACCTTCGCAGAATTGTAGCTGAGAGAAACGGCCTTGATTCCTGCTACCTTTCCTGCTTTGAATGCGGCTTTTTTCTGCTCCGCCTTCTCCTGCTCTGCCTTTCGGTAATTTGTTACCAGTTGTTCTACAAGCTCCAGCTGTTTTTTGTTATACAGATAAGAAATTCCCTCTGTGCCCAGCTTCTCCATCGCTTCTTTCACAGCTTTGACTTCCTTCTCCACACTGTCAATATTAGCAGGAGTCAGCTCTGTCGGAAGATTCATGATCCACTCATCGATTTCTCTGGCATCTGCCACATTCTTTGTGGTCTTATCCACCTGTTTCTGAATCTCCGCAATCACATCCGCAAACGAAATGGTCTTATTACCTACTGTTACCGTCACCGAGGCCAGTGCTTCTTTGTCGCTGCCATAGCAATTGTTGTAAGTATCAAGCAGCGCCTGCACACTTGCAAGCGTGTCGCGTGTTACCGGTACTGCCATAATCTGTGCATAGACCTTCGATGCATTGTCTGCGAATTTCTGCAGCTTCTGTGTCTTATAAACAGGGTAAGTCTCCGCCAGTTTCAACAATGCATTCATGTTGGCCACAAGACTGGTATTCTGTGCGTCAAACGCTTTCTGATCTGCTGCTGACAATGCTTCAAACGCCATCTCAGCGTCGACAAGCTTTGTGATCTCCGCATCTGCAAGCTGACGTCCGGATGCACCCACATGTTCCTGCATCTCTTCTTCCGGAAGTGCTTCCAGATCTGCTGTTTCCACAGAAACCGCCTTTTCCGTCTCCGGTACTTCCTGGATTTCTTCTGCCATCTCTTCTGCGCTCTGTGCGATTTCTTCCGTATCCACGCTCTCCACAACAGAAGTCTCTTCTTCAGATACTTCTGCTGGCTCTGCACCTACCCGCTCACTTGCTGTATATGGTGCGATCACAGATGCATTCGGAAGTGCATTCATCATGTCTTTGAGTTCCTGGAAATTCAGCTGTCGGATATATCCCTCTGCCTTTACAAGGGAACTCAGGTTACTGATCAGGCTCTGACGGGAAGGATCGATTCCATCCACCATGCCTCTGACGTTGACTACATAATCTTTCCAGGAATCCCAGACTGCTTTCGTCGGAACGCCGTTGTTCTTCTCTGTCTCCTTCAAAGGTCCATCAATGCGGTTACCTGCCGGATTGGTGGTCGCTCTCAGCTCATCAATCTTACCGATAATGTCTGCGATATCCGCATCCACCTTATTCTCTTTGATAAACATCTCTGCATCTTCGAGCAGACTGTAGTTCGTCACGAGTGCTTTCTGCTCCGCAGTCAGCGCATTGTAAAGTGTTCTTGCCTCGATGACAAGTACTTCCCTGTCAGCAAAATTCTGTGCAGTCAGTGTTCCAATCGAAGAAATCTTGTTGATGACTGCCTGTGCCTCCAGAAGGTTCGTCAGCTTTTTCTGTACCTCAATCAGCTTATAGGCGTTCGTTACCTGCGCCTTCAAAGAAGCATCCAGTGCATCATAAGCACTCTTCGCCTGATTGATCTTTGTCTCATCTGCAACGGTCACACGGCTTGCATCCGGCAGAGCATTGATCAGGGAGATGACATTTGTAACTGCAGCCTGATCTGACCTGATCTTGGCAATCTGTTTGCGCAGAGAAGCGATCTTGGAATAATTGTAAACGCCTTTCTGCTCCTGTTCAGACAACTTTTTGTACTGTGCATCTGCCTCATCGATGGCAGCTTCATCTGCCAAAGTTGCGGTGTCAGGAAGTGTATCGATGGCATTGATGACAACTATAACACCTTGTACGCTTTTCAAAGCTTTTTCTAAATCTTCCGCATTTCTTACATAATATTGAAGTCTTTCTGTGGAAACTTCATCAGTTCCCAATTGATTAAAAGCATTTTGGACTTCTACTATCTTTTTGACATCTGTCAGATAGTTTGTTCCAATTTCAGAAATCAAATTCTCTACTTTTTCAACTTCGCTGCGCTCAGCTTTGTTTCCCATAAACATATATGTTTTACTTCCCTGAACGTTCTCAAGAACCTTTTTTAATTCATAATATTTATCACCATTTGGACTAATATTCAAATTACCAGGCGTCGCATTTTTAGCTTGAGTATATACTTCCATTAATTTCTTATAATCGTTTGAATTATTTTCTAAATCATTTAAACAATTTTCTGCAGCACCAACAAGTTGATTATATTTACTTGTTGTAACTGCACATTCAGATCGAATATCACCCTTTCCCCAATAAATATCACCCAATGCGATCATAAGATCTTTATTGTAACCGTGTTGTTTGGATTGAACTGCATAATAGTCCAAAGGATTTGACCAAAAATCTCCGGTTTCAGTTTGATATTTGCTTATTGAAGAAATTGGTGTCACACTACTTCCATCTTGCAACATAATTTTCCATTCGTCTGTTCCCAAGTCTACCCCATATGCAGCCAAACCAGATAACGCGCAACCAAAAGTATATAGATTTGCATT